>JBEGRA010000071.1:0-9270 GCA_041180705.1 Pseudomonadota bacterium
GTTCGCCATTTGCTTCACGGACCACTTCGCCATTCGGCGGGTTCGGCGTTTCGCGGGTAACGCCGGCGGCTTTCAATGCCGCCGTGTTCACCCAGGCCTGGTGCCGCGAATTGTTGATGAGAAACACGGGGCGGTTCGACACGATGGCGTCGAGCATCTGCCGAGTGGGCCGCCCGCTAGGCAGGAAGGCAGCCTCGTCCCAGCCTCCGCCGACAATCCAGCCATTCCCCGGGTGCGCGGTAGCGAAGGCGCGGATGCGCGCGAAGAGTTGCTCGCGGTCCTGCAGGCCTTCCAGGTCCAGTTGGTTCGCCGGGTTCGGCACCTGCGAGGGGTGCGCATGCGAATCCTGAAAGGAGGGCAGCAACATGCGTCCGCGCAGGTCCACCGTGCGCGTGGCTTGGCCGATGAATGCCGATGCGCCTTCATCGGTGCCGACGTACACCACTTTGCCGCCGCGCGCGGCCACGGCGCTGGCCCAACTCCGCGCAGCGTCGAGCGTGTAGACCGCGCCGTGGGTGAAGACGAGGTCGGCGGCGGGTGTGGTTTCGGGTGCGGTGGAGGCGGCCGGCACCTTGGCGCCCGCGAAGTCGGGCACCAGGGCCAGGAATGCGCAGGCGATGACGGGTAATAGATGCCGGCGTTGCAAGGTCATGGTGGGGGATGCTGGTTGCGAGTTGCTGATTTTCTTCACCCTCACTCCACGTTCTGCACCTGTTCTCTCATCTGCTCGATCAGCACCTTCATGTCCACCGCCGCACGCGTCGTGGCCGGGTCCTGGCTCTTCGAGCCCAGCGTGTTCGCTTCGCGGTTGAATTCCTGCATCAGGAAATCCAGCCGGCGGCCGGCGGGTTCGTTGCCGGCCAGGGCTTTGCGTACTTCCGCCACGTGGCTGCGTAGCCGGTCCAGTTCTTCGTCCACGTCCAGCTTCTGCAGCGCCAGCACCAGTTCTTGCTCGAAGCGCTCGCGGTTCGTCTCGGTAGCCGCGAACTGCGCCAAGCGCTCGTGCAGCTTCGTGCGGATGCGTTCGCGTATTTCGGGAATGCGGCTGCCCACCTCGGCCACCAGTTCCAGCAGGCGGTCGCAGCGCTCGGCAATCATCGCGGCTGTACGCACGCCTTCGCTGTCGCGGTGGGCGCCCAAGGCCTGCAGGGCATCCTTCAGCAGCGCCTGCGCGGCGGCGTGCAAGGGGGCGCCTTCGCGTTCGGCTTCGCGCACCACGCCGGGCCAGCGCAACACATCCACGGCGTTCACCGTGCCGCCCGTACGGCGGGCAATGTCGCGCGTCCTCTCCACCAGCACTTCCAGCAGGGGCTCGTTCACCTCCAGCGTCGCGGTGGTGGGTGTGGCAGAGCGGAACTGCAGAGTGGCATCCAGCTTGCCGCGCCGCACTTGGGCGGCGATGGTGGCGCGGACCTCGCTTTCCAGGGCGCGGAAGTCCTCGGGAAGCCGCAGGCTCACCTCGAGGTAGCGGTGGTTCACCGTGCGCACTTCCCACACGAGGGTGCCGCTGGGCAGGGCTGCTTCGCGCCGGGCAAAGCCGGTCATGCTGCGCAGGGCTGAAATGGGGGTTTTCAGGGGCTGTGTCATACTGTCAGCCTAGCAGAGACTGTCGGTTTTCCATGCAGTCGGCGGCCCCGCGGGGTCGGCAGTCCCCAAAGCAGGAGCGAGCGTGCAACTGGAGTTCGCGGAACTCAGCCACATTGGTCATCGCGAGGAAAACCAGGACCGGGTAGCGGTAGCCGCTGCGCCGGGCGCGGTTTTTCTGGTGGTGGTCGATGGCATGGGTGGCCACGCGGACGGTGCACTCGCGGCGGAAACGGCCCGCGCTTCGCTGCTGAACGCTTTCCATCGCGAACCGGTGCCCCTGCTGGACCCGCTGGGCTTCCTGCACCGGGCGCTGGGCAAGGCGCACGACGACGTGTGCGAACTGGGCCGCGGCCTGAAGCTGGAAGCCCGCCCGCGCGCCACCTGTGCCGTGGCGCTGCTGCAGCAGGGCTGTGCCTTCTGGGCGCATATCGGCGACAGCCGCATCTACCACCTGCGCGACGGCGCGGTGGTGCAACGCACGCGCGACCACAGCCACGTGGAAGGGCTGCTGCAGGAAGGCTCGATCACGGAAGACGAAGTGCAGCGGCACCCCATGCGCAACTTCGTCGAGTACTGCATCGGCGGCGAAGCGCTGCTGCCGGAAATGAGCAGCAGCGGCCAACGCCGGCTGCAGTCCGGCGATGTGGTGCTGGCCTGCTCCGATGGTACCTGGGCCAGCCTGAAAGACACGGAAATCGCGGCTTTCTTCGGTGGCCTGCCTGCAGGCCGGCGGGCGCTCACCACTGCCCTGCAGGGGTTGGTGGAGCGTTCCGTGAAGGCCTCGGCCCCGTTCAGCGACAACAGCACCGCCGCCGTGGCGCGGTGGACCGCCTGAGGAGATATTGAATGAGCGAATCCCCCAAGGCGCGCAGCTCCGGCCGCGCGCCGGACCAACTGCGCGCGGTCCGTTTCACCCGCCACTTCACGCGCCATGCCGAAGGCAGCGTACTCGTGGAGTTCGGCGACACCCGGGTGCTGTGCACCGCCAGCGTGGAAAACGGCGTGCCGGGCTTTCTGCGGAACTCCGGCCAGGGCTGGGTGACTGCCGAATACGGCATGCTGCCGCGGGCCACGCACACGCGTAATGCGCGCGAGGCGGCGAAGGGCAAGCAGGGCGGTCGCACGCTGGAAATCCAGCGGCTCATCGGCCGTTCGCTGCGCGCCGTGCTGGACATGCGCGCACTGGGCGAACGCACCATCACGCTGGATTGCGACGTGTTGCAGGCGGACGGCGGCACGCGCACGGCGGCCATCACTGGCGCCTATGTGGCGCTGGTGGACGCCATGAATGCGCTGCAGAAGCGCGGCGACCTGAAGCGCAACCCCATCCATGGCGCCATCGCGGCGGTGTCGGTGGGCATCATCGACGGCGTGCCGTGCCTAGACCTCGATTACACCGAAGATTCGCGTGCCGAGACGGACATGAACGTGGTGATGAACAGCCAAGGCGCCTTCGTGGAAGTGCAGGGCACGGCCGAAGGTCATGCTTTCCATCGCAACGAGCTCGACCGCTTGCTCGACCTCGCCACTTCCGGCTGCCACACGCTGCTGGCTGCGCAGCAGGCAGTGCTGGGCGAAGGCTGAGTTCGCCGTGAAGGTCGTACTGGCCACTTCCAACCGCGGCAAGCTGCGGGAATTCGCGCAGCTGCTGGCCGGCGCCGGGCTGGAAGTGGTGGCGCAGGGCGACTTCACCGGCAAGCAAGCGGTGCCGCCGGTGGCAGAAACGGGCCTGACCTTCGTGGAAAACGCGCTCATCAAGGCGCGCCATGCGGCGCTGCATACCGGCCTGCCGGCACTGGCGGACGATTCCGGACTGGCGGTGGATGGCCTGGGCGGTGCGCCAGGCATCTGGTCCGCGCGTTACACCCTGCTGCCGGCGCCAAGCTTGGTGGGGCTCGACCCGTTCGCGGTGGCCGCGCAACTGGCGGCGGACCCGCGCAACGGCGACGACGCGGCCAACAATGCCCGGCTGGTGGCGGCGTTGGAAGCGGCGCCCGACGCCGCGCGCACGGCGCGTTATCACTGCGTACTGGCTTTCGTGCGGCACGCCGCGGACCCGGTACCGCTCATTGCGGCCGGTGCCTGGGAAGGCCGTATCACCACCACGCCCAGCGGCACGGGCGGGTTTGGCTACGACCCGCTTTTCGTGTTGCCTTGCGGCCGTACCGCTGCAGAGTTGCCCGATGCCGAGAAGCATGCGCAGAGCCATCGCGGTGCCGCGCTTCGCGCCTTCCTCGCGGCGTGGCAGGCGCAGGTTTGAACTGTCTTCGCCTGCTTGAGCAGCCAGCCCATGCTTGAACTTCCGCCGCTGGCGGTCTACGTGCACCTGCCCTGGTGCGTGCGCAAGTGCCCGTATTGCGACTTCAACTCGCACGCGCTGAAGCCTGCGGGCGAGTCGGCCGCTCCCGGCGATGGCAGCGCGGCTGGCGATGCTTCTGCCGCCGCCCGGCTGCCCCCGGCGCAGGAAGCGGCTTACCTGAACGCCTTGCTGGCGGACCTGCGGCAGGATCTGCCGCTGCTGGAGGGCGCAGCGACGCGCCCGGTCAGCTCGGTATTCATCGGCGGCGGCACCCCCAGCCTCTTTTCGGCGGAAGGCATCGCCTTCCTGCTGCGTGGCTTGCGGCAGGAACTGCCGTTCGCCGCGGACTGCGAAGTGACGCTGGAGGCCAATCCGGGGACGCTGGAGCGCGGGCGCTTCGCGGGCTACCGGCAGGCCGGGGTGAACCGCATTTCGGTCGGCGCGCAGACGTTTTCGGCGGCGCAGTTGCAGGCGCTGGGGCGCATCCACGGCGCTGGCGACACGCGCGCGGCGGTGGCGGAACTGCACGCGGCCGGCCTCGACAACCACAACCTGGACCTGATGTACGCGTTGCCGGGGCAAACCACGGCCGAGGCGCTGGCCGATGTGGAAGCAGCGCTGGCGCTGGCGCCGCCGCACCTCAGTTACTACCAGCTCACGCTGGAGCCCGGCACGGTGTTCCACCATCGCCCGCCGGCCGCCATGCCGGATGACGAGGCGGCGGCGGACCTTGAAGCCGCCGCGCACGCGCGGCTGCGGGCAGCGGGCTTTCACCGTTACGAGGTGTCCGCCTGGGCGCAGCCTGGGCACGCCTGCCGGCACAACCTGAACTACTGGACCTTCGGCGACTACCTGGGTCTCGGCGCCGGCGCCCACGGCAAGCTCACGCGGCCGAGCAGCGGCGAGGTGTTGCGCACCTCGAAGCAGAAGCAGCCGCGCGAGTACCAGCGTGACCTCGCCGCCGCGCGCACGGTGGAGAGCATTCCGCCCGGCGACCGGCCGTTCGAATACATGCTGAACGCGCTGCGTCTGGCGGATGGCTTCCCCGTGGAGGGCTTCGAGCAGCGCACCGGGCTGCCCTGGCGCACGGTGGAGCCGGTCGTGGAGCGCTTGGCGGCGCTGGGGTGGCTGGAGCCCGCGCAGGGGCTCTTCGGTCCCGGCGGAGCGGTGGCGGAAAGGGCGGCCGCCAGCGCGGGTTGGCGCCCGACGGCGCGCGGATATGCGGTGTTGAACGCCTTGGTGGAGGCATTTCTGCCGGACAATGGTGCAACCGCGGCCTGAATGCCCATGCGGCGCCCGAAGTCAAGCGCCGCGCCGCAAGTTGTGCACAGCAAAGCGGTGGAACGGCGCAGTGCGGGGTTACAGCGCATACCTGCGCCACCGGATGAAGAGACCACGCATAACCAATTGATGAACAAGGTAAAAACCTGCTGTTCATTTTTTAACCAAACTGACATTTATGCGATTTTTCGCTGTGTGCGAGATCGCGGCGCCGCATTCATCCACAGAGTTATCCACAGGTTTTGTGGATAACTTCAGGCAGTGTCCTGGTGGCCTGCCGAACCGCTTTCGCGGTGCGTTGCAACACGCTCAAGGCGTGAATGTTCGGGAGGGACTTGCCTGCCGGGCGAGGCGGCGCTATCCTTCGCGGCTCACTTAACCACGGACGCGCATCATGAAGGCCGCCATCCACCCCGACTACAAAGCCATCTCGGTCACCTGCTCCTGCGGGAACACCTTCGAGACGGGTTCGACGCTCGGTCACGACCTGCAGATCGAAGTCTGCTCTTCCTGCCACCCGTTCTACACCGGCAAGCAGAAGATCGTGGACACCGGCGGTCGCGTCGACAAGTTCCGCAAGAAGTACCAGATGGGCGGCGCTGCCGCCCGCTGAGGCGGTCGCAGCGGCAGCGGAACCGTTTGTCGGTTCCGTCGTCCAAGAAAGGCGCCAGGCTCCGGCCTCGGCGCCTTTTTCATTGCCTGTCGTTTGCTTTAGGCTCCGGCAGGTAGCCCCTCGGAAGCTCCCCATGTCTGCCACGCGCCCCGCCAGTTCTGCCCCGGTCCGCTTTTCGCCCGCTCAACGGTGGCTGGCGCCGTTGGCGGTCGTTGCAGCCCTGCTGCTCGCAGTCGGTCAGCCCGGGCAGGCGTTGGCCATGTCCGAGAAGGCGGAAGTCAAACTCGGGCGCGAGCAGCACCAGCGGGTGCTGGCGGAAATGGGCGCCTACGACGATGACGCGGTGCAGGCCTACGTGACCGAACTTGGCCACAAGCTGGCCCTGAAAAGCGACCGGCCGAAGCTGGAATGGACCTTCACCGTGCTGGACACGGAGGACGTGAACGCCTTCGCGCTGCCCGGCGGCTTCGTCTATGTTTCGCGCGGCATCCTCCCCTATCTGAATTCCGAGGCCGAGCTGGCGGCGGTGCTGGGGCATGAAATCGGCCATGTCACGGCGTTCCACGGCGTGAAGCGGCAAACCCGTGGCACGCTCGCCAACCTTGGCGCGGCGGCGGCCACCATCCTCACCGGGCAGCCCATCGTAGGCGACCTCGCCAATGTGGCCGGCGCCGCTTGGGTGAGCGGGTACGGACGCGAGCAGGAGCTCGAGGCGGACCGGATCGGTGCGGAAATCCTGGCGCGCACAGGCTACGACCCGCAGGCGATGACCCGCGTCATTGCCTCCCTGAAGGACCAGGAGTCGTCCGAGGTGCGTCGCGCCAAGGCGGAAGGTCGCAAGCCGCACGTCTATCACGGCGTGTTCGCCTCCCACCCGGACAACGACCAGCGCCTGCAGGAGGCCGTGAAGGCGGCCAAGCGCGTTGAAGGGCATGCCACGGGCCAGGACCAAGGACGCGAGGTCTATCTGAAACGCGTGGATGGGGTGGCCATCGGCACCAGTCGCGCGCAAGGCGTGGTGCGGGGCAGCCGGTTCTACCACTCGGACATGGGCATCACGCTGGCCTTTCCCAGTGGTTGGGTGGTCCAGAACGAGAAGGAGCGCGTGCTGGCCGTGGCTCCGGACAAAAATGCGGTCATGCAGGTGACGGTCGACGCCATCCCGCCCAAGGCGGAGACCCCGCGCAAGTACTTTGCGGCGCTGGTCGGCAACTTCGGTTCGGTCGGCGACGCCCGCGAGCTCGACATCAACGGTTCGCCCGCCTACACGGGCGTGGTGCGCGGCACCCAGACGCCCTTCGGTGTCCGGCCGTCCCGCGTGGTCATCATCCAGTTCAATAACCAGTTCTACCGCATCGACGGCGCCAGCCGCGGTGGCGTGGACGTGCCTGAAGCCGACGGTCTGGTGCTGTCCTCGGCGTCGACGTTCCGGCGCTTGAAGGAAGTGGAGTTCACCCTCGCGGAACCCGACCGGCTGAAGGTCGTGAAGGCGACCCCCGGAACGACCTTGGCGGGGCTGGCGAAGAGCTCGCCGCTGAAGGCCTACGCCGAAGAAACGTTGCGTTTGTACAACGGCTTTTACCCCAAGGGCGAGCCGGCGGTCGGCAGCCTCGTCAAGACGGTCCGATAAGCGGGTTCGGGGCCGCGCGGGCGGGGGCTTTGTCGAGCGCCGAAGCCGTGGTTGTCGCTGTTTCCACACCTTGATTTGTGCACTGCACCGTGACACTCTGCGGAGTGAACCCAGACCCCGCGCGAGAACCGACCATGGCCAAGAAATTCCAGCTGACCAACCTCGAAACCGGCAAGTCTTCGGAACTGACGGCCCTGTCGCCCACGCTGGGCCCGGACGTGGTCAACATCGGGTCGCTGAACAAGGATCACGGGGTTTTCACGTTCGACCCGGGCTTCATGTCCACGGCGTCGTGCGAATCGAAAATCACCTACATCGACGGCGACAACGGCGTGCTGCTTTATCGCGGCTACCCGGTGGAACAGCTGGCGGAAAAGAGCAGCTTTCTGGAGGTGTCCTACCTGCTCATCAACGGTGAGCTCCCCACTGCCGCGCAGTTGAAGGAATTCACCGGGAACATCACCCGCCACACCATGCTGAACGAGACGCTGCAGCGTTTCTACAACGGTTTCAACTACGACGCGCACCCCATGGCGATGGTGTCCGCCGTGGTGGCCTCCATGGCTGCCTTCTACCACGACGCCATGGACATCTACAGCCCGCGCCACCGCGAAATCTTCGCGCACCGCATGCTGGCGAAAATCCCCACCATCGCGGCGGCCGCCTACAAGCATTCGCTGGGCCAGCCGTTCATGCACCCGAAGAACAACCTCGACTACTGCAGCAACATGCTGAACATGTTCTTTGCAGTGCCCTGCGAGGACTACCAGGTGGACCCGGTCGCTGCCGAAGCGCTGGACCTCCTGTTCATCCTCCACGCGGACCACGAGCAGAACGCCAGCACCAGCACGGTGCGTCTGGCCGGCAGCACGGGCACGAACCCCTACGCCGCCATCTCGGCTGGCGTTTCGGCGCTGTGGGGCCCGTCGCATGGTGGTGCCAACGAAAGCGTGCTCGTCATGCTCGAGGAAATCGGCACCGTCGACAACATCTCGCGCTTCCTCGCCAAGGTGAAGGACAAGGAAGACAACACGAAGCTCATGGGCTTCGGGCATCGCGTTTACAAGAACTTCGACCCGCGCGCAAAAATCATCCGCGGCATGTGCCACAAGGTGCTGGCCAAGCTGGGCCGTGCGGACAACCCGCTGCTCGAACTGGCGCAGCGCCTCGAGGAAATCGCCCTCAAGGACGAATACTTCGTGTCGCGCAAGCTGTACCCGAACGTGGACTTCTACTCGGGCATCATCTACAGCGCGCTCGGCATCCCGCGTTCCATGTTCACGGTCATGTTCGCCATCGCCCGCACCGCCGGCTGGGTGGCGCACTGGCAGGAAATGATCGCGGACCCGGGCATGAAGATCGGCCGTCCCCGCCAGCTGTACACCGGCTCGGGCAAGCGCGACTACACCGACATCGCCAGCCGCGGCTGAGTCGGTTCGTCGGGAGCAAGCTCCCTCCCACAAGAGGGGGAGCCAATCCAGCAAGAGTCGGGAGCAAGCTCCCTCCTACAAGGAAGCTTGGAGCAAGCTCCCTCCCATAGGCCAATCGGGCTTTGTGGGAATGCCTTCTTGTGGGAAGACCCTCTGTTGTGGGAGCGAGCTTGCTCGCGACTCTTCGGTTGATGCCTACTTGACTGCTTCGCGCCCATCGTCACAAATGGTATGGTTGTTGCTCCCAACCAGGACTGCGCCATGCCACACCCCAGCTTTCCCGACGAAATCGAGTTCCGCGGGCTGAATACGCCCATCCGCACCGAATCCAGTGTGGAAAATCTGGCGGTGGAAGGTTTCATTCCGGCGGATATCCGCGGTGCCTTCTTCCGCTCCGTGCCGGACCCCCCCCCCCCCCCCCAAGCCCCCC
>JBEGRA010000072.1:0-5667 GCA_041180705.1 Pseudomonadota bacterium
CGTCTCGAGGACGTCGTCCAGATCGGAGCCGGTGGTGTAAGCCTTGCCATTCACGAGGAAGTATTTGGGTGCGTAGCCCTGGGAGTCTCGCCTTCAGGCACCGGTCGGATGGCCGGCGCCGAGTTGGCGGGGAAGGTTCCCGCGCTGGTGCCATCGCCATGCAAATCGGGGTCGATTTCGCTGAAAACGAGCGTGCCTTCGCGCGTCGGTGTTTCGCCCGCAGGCGCGACCGCATCGCCGACACGCAGTGCACCATGCAGGCCCATCTGGACCTGCTTCTGCGGATGGGTACCACTCTGCAGCAGGAAAGTACCGCGCCGCGGCGACTGCCAGGTATAGACGCCGGTACTTCCCGGAGCGGTCTCGGTGTCGAACGAAGTGATGCGATCACCCGCACGCACCGGATTCAGCTGCTTGGGCTGGGCCGGCATGAAGACGGAGGTCGGCTCGTCGAGTTCGTTCCGCAAATGAATGGTCAGCGCTCCCTCGGGGACCGTCACCAACGGACCGGCCTTGCCGCCGCCATCGAGCAGGCTGACGCAGTTCGTGGCGAAGTCGCTGTCGCACTTGCTGTAGGTCCACATGGGAACCTGCGTGGTAGCGTTGCCGGCGAGCGGCAAAGTCAGATTGACGCGATGCGCCTTCAGATAGAGATCGGTGGCGCCGGCGGCCGAGGCCGCCAGGGTGAGGGCGACAGCCGCCGCGAGGCGAGTCAGCTGCACGATGGATTTGTTCTGGTACATGTCGGTTTTCCTATGCCTTGTCACTGGAGCAGCAAGCCGGGGGCTTCCGGTTCCAGCTGCCCTGGGGCCTCGACGATAGTCATCGTCATCATGCCGCCGGGGAAAACGTTGTCGTTGGTCAGCTCACGCTCGGTATGCGAGTGCCACATGAAACTGTAACCACCGGCGGGGTTCAAGCCACCCTCGCCCGGCGGCAACGCACCGGTCGCACCGAGTTCCGGGGAACCACCCCACAGGCCACCAATCGTGAGCGCCTGGTTCTCGGGGAGCGTTACCGGCAGCGCCTTGCAATGCGAGTCCAGATCTTCCCCGGGCATGGCCTTGCCGTGGCGGGCATCGCAACTGTGCGTGACCGTCACGCCATCGGCGGCGTAGCGAACGCCGGTACCGTACGGGTCCCAACCCAACCCCTTGCCGGTCCAGGTCCACAGGAAATCCATGGTGGTCCCCGGCACCGACTGTTCGGTGAAATTGGAGACTGCGGCATCCGGCAAGGTAGCGTTCGCGGCACGCAGCTCCACGTTGTTGAACTGGAAGTCCGGATAGGCCACCTCGGCGCCCGCGGAAGTTTCCAGCACATGGGCATCACGCGCCACTACCCAGGCATTGTTGCCATGATGGTGGAACGGATGGAGGTCGCGGCCGGCCGCCACGACCCGCCCCAGCAGACGTTCGCCAGCGCCGATGCGGGTGAGCGCATCGTAGGGCTGTGCCGGGAACCATTGCACGCCGCCCTGCGCCGTGGCCCCCACCTCGGGCGGCCCGACGAGGGTATCCGGCCCGTTGCGGCCGTTCATGAACCACAAGGTGGCCGAAAAACTCGCCGGGTCGACGGGTTGACCAAACTCGACGGCCTCGTGCGCGGACCGGTCCATTTCAGTGAGCACGTAGAGGTACTCGCGATCGTAGTCGGTCCCCTTGCGGCCGTACGCGCTCTTGGTGCCCGCCGGCAGACCCGCCGGACGGACAATCATCGCGCCCACCATGCCCATTTCAATCGCGAGCTCCGGCTGGGAGCCGGCCTGGTACATGAAAGTACCGGGACGACCTGCGGTGAAGGTGTAGGACACGGCTTCACCCGTGCCGACCGCCTCGCGAGTGATGGTGCCAGGAGTACCGCCGTAAGCCACCACGTCGGTCTGTCCAGGGAACACCAGGGACGCCGCAGGAACCACCGTCGTCGACTGCCCGTTGCCGTCGAACACCTTCCTGGAGAGGCTGTTGGTGAGGGTGACCTTGATGCGCTCCCCTTCCAGCATGACCAGCGTGGGCCCCGGGTATTGCGGAGTGATTGCACTCGGTGCACCCGAGCCATCCACCGTGATGGGGGCGTCGTTGTCGCTGAAGCCCCACACCAGCAGTTGGTTGCCGTCGCCGAGGGTGATATGGCCCGGCATCGCCGTCAGCGAGAAACAACGGTCAATGGGATGGCCCGCACCGTCGTTCCCGCAGTTCCCGCCACCAGCCTTGCCGGTGATGCCGGCCACCGCTGCCCCGGCGATGCCGGGCAGGGTGAGCAGGGCTGCCGCGACACTGGCGGCCAAGATGTTGTGTTTCATTGTCATGTCTCCTGGCGTCCGTCAGTCCGCCGGCTTGATGACGACTTCCGTCATCAGACCGCCGAAGTCCTCGGTGCCGTTGCTCAGCTGGTTCAGGTTGGTCGAATACAGCAGGTAAGTGCCGGGAGCGATGCCCGTGGTGTCCACCAGGACATCCGCGCTCTCGCCACCACCCAGCGTCACCGACTGCGTGCCGAAGTAGAGATCCTTGCCACCGGGACCGCGCAGGATATGGGCACCGGTGCCGATCACCTGCATCGGCAAGCCGGTAGTGGCCACCGTGTAGTACTGCGTCACGCTCACGTTGGTGATGCGCAGCAGGAACTTCTGTCCGGCCACCGCCTCGATGCGCGAAGTCATCTTCTGCGACGACTCGGCACGGGCTGCAGCCGAAACCGGCTCATCCAGCTTCAACTGCGGCGCTGCCACTTCGGCCGCCACCGTGTCCGGGTAGCCGCGACCATTGATCAACGGGTAGTTGTCATGCATGGTCGCGAACGACAACGGCTGAACGGTGTGGTCGGCGTCGTGGAAGCTGGAGTCCCAACCACTCAGCTGGATGGGCAACTCGAAGTCGTAGCCCGTCGAACCATCGTGGTCGTTGTAGGCGAACTTCCGGTACTCCTTGCCCTGGAACACGAACGGCGTGCCGTTCTGCTTCGGACGGACGTAGAGGTTGCCGAGCATACCCATCTGCATGTGCTCCGCGGCCTCGACGTGGCAGTGGTACAGGTACGTGCCCGGCTCCTGGATGTCCCAGAAGTAGGTCAGGCTGAAGCCCATGTTCACACCGAAGCTGCTGTCCGGAACGCCGTCGTAGGCGGAAGCGGCGTTGGCAAAGCCGTGGAAGTGGATGGTGTGCGCGTCGAACAAGTCCGGGCGCTTCAGCATGCCGACGTTGGTCAGGGTCATGTAGACCTTGTCGCCTTCGTCGTACACCATCGTCGGGCCGGGGAACTGCGCATTCAGCATCGCGTTGTCGATGGCCTGGTTCGACGGCACCTTGGTAACGTCGCTGAAGCCAAAGCCATACATTTCGGTGCCGTCGGCCATCTTCGCGAAGCCGTCGCCGCCGGTCCAGTGCTTGCAGACGATGCCCTGGCTCTTGCCTGCGGCCGCTTCCGCATCGCTGATCGCACCGTCATGGTCGGTATCGATCGGGCAGATGGTATGCGCCGTGCTGTGAACGTCGTTCGCAGCGCCGTCCACCACCGGCACGGCGGACAACGTCGAGCTGCCGGCCGAAGGCGTATTTCCACTGAACAGGCTGGGCGCATCCGCCGCCACGATGGTCACGGCATCACCCGCTGCGTACTCCGGAATGCTGCCACCGCTGGTCGCCGAGAACGACCAGATGTAGCCGCCGTTGCTGTCCACGTTGACCACAACCGAACCCAAAGCTCGGGCAGTCGCATCCACCGTGGAGGCGTCGCGGGTGAAAGTCAGCTTGCGCTGACCACCGGCCCAACGAGCCGGCAGCACGGGCAGCTGCCCCTTGCCACTGAACACCCACTGGTTACCGATGTAGCGTGCGCTCGACGCCGCCAGCTCGCGATCCAGATAGACCTTGAGCGGAGTGGTGCTGGCATTCGTGCCGTCCGTCGCATTCACGGCGAACATGGCACGACCAGCGAAATCCGCCGCCGGCGTGAAGATGAAGGAGCCATCCGCCGAGAGGCGCAAGCTGCCCGGGGACTGGGCCGTACCCGCCGGACGGACATACTCCAGGCCGGTGGCCGGGGGCAGTACGAGGGACAGAGGACCACTTCCGCCGGAGAAGCCGGACAACGCGCCCGGCGCCGCCACGTTGAGCGCACCGAGGATGTTGACCACGCTGGTCGGGATGAAGTCAGGCTGCATCACCACCACCGGAGCCATGGCCACGGCGTAGGTCTGGCTGCCCGGCGCAATGGCCACCGGAGCACCGGCATTGCGGTACACATTGATGGTCAACGCGACAGTCGTCGTCCCCGAGCCATCCGACACGCTGATGACACCTGCGTTGCAAGCCAGGGGCCCGTTGCGGGTCGAGCGCAAGCAGTCGGAGGCACCGCTGCCGTGATAGGCCGGAACCGTCCAGGCCAGCAGACCGGCCGAGGACAGCGTCGGCCGCCCACTCGACGGCAGGTTGCTGCCCGAGAAGTTCAGGGAGTAGGTCAAAGCGGCGCCTTCCGGGTCCGTGGCGTTCAGCTGCAACGAAACCGTCTTGCCGACCACAACGTTCCAGGTCACCGATGCCAGCACCGGGAGACGGTTCACCGCCACACCTGAACGCTCGTCGGCACCAATATCATTCGCGCCATTGCGGCCCTGATACTGGATGTCGAAGGCGCTCGGACGGCTCGCCAACGGCGAGCCCGCATCGACGGCCTTGTTGGCCGCGGCGCCATTGCCCAGCAGATAGCTGGCAGCGGCAATCGTCGTGGAACCATTCGTCGCAGCCGACAGGGTCAGCGGGCCGTAGTGCACGTCGATGAAGTTGCCGCCCTCGTCCGTGGCCGCCGCACCGGTCAAGCCGGCATTGGCAAACTCGGGCTGGTTGAGGGTGCCATTGGTCTGCGTCGTCTGCGCGAACAGCGCCGACGGGTCGCCGTTCACATAGGGCATCTGGAACAGGGTATCGACGGCCGCAGCGTCGGCGTCGCTGACGCAAACGTTAGCGTTGGTCGTGTCCGCAGCACCCGGGCAGGTAGCCGCATCACTCGCAGCCGCGCGCCACGAGGTCCAGTTGCCGGCAAAGCTGCTGGCACCAACGAGGCTGCGCGCAGGCGTCAGAGTGCGGTAGTTGTCCTCCACGCCCAGGTTCCAGTAGCCGTCCGTCAGCAGGGAACCGACCACGTTGGTCGAAGCCGGGTTCCAGTGCATGGCACGGTTGTGAACGAGGATGTTGTCAGTGAAACGCGCCGGGTTCGACCAGGTCTTGTCGACCTTGAGCGAACTGTCGCATGTGCTGTTGCCGTTGGAGCAGACAGCACCCAGCGCAAGCGCAGCGTTGTCCAGCAACACGTTCTTGTGCGAGTAGACACCTGCCACGTAGGGACGGAAAGCGGTACCGATGGTGCCGCTGCTGTCGTTGTTGGCAATCGTATTGCTCGCCAGCGTGACATTCAGCGCGTCCACCATCGAGAGACCACCGCCGTTACCACCCGCCACGTTGTTGGCGATGATGTTGTTGGTGATGCCGACGGCATACCAGGCGGACAGGCGCTTGCTGTTGGCCACGACTTCCGCGCCGTTGACGAACCGCAGCGCGATACCGCCACCCTCACCCGACCCGGCGTTGTTGCCGATGATCGTGTTGCGCTCGATCGTCACATTGCCCGTACCCGGAGTGACCGTGGCCGGAGCGCCCGTGATGGCTGCCG
>JBEGRA010000073.1:0-3355 GCA_041180705.1 Pseudomonadota bacterium
ACCGTCGCTGAAAGCGCGTGGCGCCGGGCGCATCATCAATCTCGGGTCGATCATGTCGGGCACGGGCGGCCCATTGTTGGCGGCCTACGGTTGCTCCAAGCACGCCGTCGCGGGTTTGAGCAAGGGCATGGCCTGCGACCTCGGCCAGTACGGCATCACCGTGAATTATCTGCAGCCAGGCAGCATCTGGACGGGCATGTCGAAGCCGTTCATGGCGGATGACGGGTTCCGTCAGTACTGGGAAACCAAGGCTCCCATGGGCCGCATCGGCGACCCGGAAGATGTGGCCGTGGCTGCGCTGTTCCTCGCGACGGACGAAGCCCGGTTCATCTCCGGTGCCGGGCTGGCCGTGGACGGCGGAGCCGCCATTCGCTTCTAGTCGGTCAGTGGCGGCCGAGGAACCCGAACAGCGCGTCGCAGAAGCGCGCCTTCTGGTCCTTGCCCGCCACGACGTGGGCAACGTCTGCCATCAGAAAGCCTTCGGCGCCCGGGATGGCCTCCTCGATGGGCTTGGTGTACGCGGGGCTCGTCACGTAGTCGAGCCCAGCGTGGATGATGAACGAAGGGCACTGCACCTGATGCAGGCGGCTGCGGGACTCGTAGTTCACGCAGGCGTCGATCAGGCGGCTATGCGCCACGTAACGCCCGTTCAATTCCTTCCAGCCGCCGTTGGGCCCGAGCAGTTTCGACTTGTTGGCGTTGTAGTAGTCGCCCGTGAACGAAAGCAGGGTGACTGCCTTCTGGAAGGCCGAGAACCCGACGTCACGGTGGAGCCAGCGGAACATTTCCAGCTGGTCCCGCAGAAAATCGTCCACTTCGCACCAGGCGCCCATGTTCACCATGCTGCGCGCTAGGTCGGGGCGGCGGATGGCAATCTCCTGACAGACGCAGGCCCCCATACCCACGAGGCCCACAAGGTGGACGCGCTTCAGGCCTAGATGATCCAGCAGGGCAATGGCGTCACCTGCGTGCAGGTCCATGGTGGAAGGCACAGTCAGGTCGTCGCCGCTGTCGCGGATGCCGCGGTAGTCGAACACGATGACCTGATAGCGATCCGTGAGACCGCGCGCCAGATGGCTGTGGTTCTCGTGGCAGAAGGTGCCCCAACCGCCCATGCAGAGCACCGGCTCGCCCTGACCGAGCACTTCGTAGTACATGTCGTGACCGTTCAGATGGGCGATGGGCATGGCGGTTCCTCGTGACGGCAGGGCAGGGAGCGGAACTGCGGACTGCAGTTCCGCAAATGTCCGGACATCCGCATTGTTCCACACTGGCATGGCGCGAGCCAACACCCGCTGTATACACTGTCGGCTTCCGGGGGGAGTTCAGCCCATGCGCGCAGTAGACCAGGCCTACCAGACCGTTCGCGACGGCATCATCAGCGGACGCTACCCGCCCTCCAGTCGTATCACCGAGCAGGACGTAGCCGAGGCGGCCGGCGTCAGTCGGACGCCGGTCCGCGAGGCGCTGCGGCGCTTGCATGCGGAAGGGCTGGTGGAGTTCCAGGCCAATCACGGGGCAGTGGTCACGGACTGGTCGGATGCTGATGCCGACGAGGTCTTCGAACTGCGCGCCATGCTGGAGTCTCACGGTGCGGCGCGGGCTGCGGTGAACGCCACCCCCGCCCAACGACAGGAGCTGCGCGAGCTTGCCGAAGAGCAGCACCGGCACAGCCTGGAGCGCGGACCGGGCCACCTGGAGCGAATCGGCGAGCTCAACTCCCGTTTTCATCGGCGCCTGCAGGAGGCAGCCAACAGCCCACGCCTCGCAAGAGCCCTGGCAGCCTTGCTGGAGGCCCCGCTGATCATGAAGACTTTTATTAAATATCGTCCGCAAGACCTTGAAAGAAGTGCAGTTCATCATCTCGAATTGGTCCGTGCCATCGAGGCCGGGGACCCGGATTGGGCCGCCTCCGTCATGCGTTCCCATATCCTCGCCGCCCGTGGCGCCTTGCGCCGCTGAGACTTGCCGCCTTTACACCGCAGTGCACAATCCGGTGGGCCTGCAGGTAACATAGCGGTATGTCACCCACGAAGCCCCCACGCAAGCGTCCGGCACCGAGCGGCGCCGTCGCCAGCCCTGCTGCCAAGACGAAGGCTCCTGCCGCCCGCACCAAATCGACGGTCGCGGCTCCTCCCGCGAAGCCCAAGCCTGCCGTCGTCGCGGTGGCTGCGCCGGTGCCTGCCGGCGAGCAATGGGACTTGCTGGTGCGTGACGTTCGGGTGGTCCGGCCGGGCAAATCGGGTGCTGCCCTGGCGGATATCGCCGTCAGGGCGGGCAAAATCGTCCGCATCGGGCGAGCACTGCCAGTCGAGCACGCCAAGCGCATCCACGACGGGCAGGGCCTGCTGGCTTTCCCCGGCCTGGTAGATGCGAACGTGCATCTCGGTGTCTATGCCACCCTCGAAGAAGACGCCGCCAGCGAAAGCCGTGCCATGGCGCAGGGTGGCATCACCACATCGCTGTGTTACGTCCGCGATGGCCAGCCAGCGCTCGAATCCAACATTCCCTACGCCACCGCCGTTCCAGCCTTGCTGTCCAGCGTGAAGGGCCGCTTCCATACGGACTACGCCTTCCACCTCGGGCCTTTGGATCGCCGTCATCTCGACGAACTCGAGTCCGTCGCAGGCAACCTGGGCATCACGTCCTTCCAGGGGTTCGCCTCCGGCGCCGGTGCCGCGCTTCCGGGAGCCCCTGCGGAGCCGCGCCAGTGGCGCGAAGGCAAGTTGGACCTGGCGTATCTCGAATCCGTGATGCGTGCGTTGCGGCGCGTCGCCGAGCGTTTCCCGGAGCGGCGGGGGGACTTCTCCCTCGGGTTGCACTGCGAAGCCGCGGAGTTGGTGGCTTCCTACGCGCGAGCCCTGCCGAAAGACCACAAGGCGACCGGGCTACGTTCGCATGCCTCTGCGCATCCGGCGCACGCCGAAGCGGTCGCCATCGCTGCCGCGCTCCAGTTGGCCCACGAGACGGAGTGTCCGGCGGTCAATCTGCTCCAACTGTCCACGCGGCGCGGCTTGTCGGCGGCGCTTGCGCTGTCGCGTGCCTACCCGCAGCTCGACGTGCGCCGCGAAGTGGATATCGCGCACCTCTGCCTGGACCAGGACGCCCCGGTAGGGGCGCTGGCGAAGGTGAACCCACCGCTCCGGACGCGGGAAGACGTGGAAGCCCTGTGGCAGGCGCTCATCGATGGTCAATTGCATTGGGTGTCCAGTGCCCATACCTGCTGCCGTCACGAGCTCAAGCTCGACCCGCAGCGCCCCATGGACGTGTTGCAAGCGCGTTCCGGGTTCGGCTGTGCTGAATACTTGTTGCCCGCGCTGGTGTCCGAAGGGCGCCGCCGCGGCATGGACTGGGC
>JBEGRA010000074.1:0-2764 GCA_041180705.1 Pseudomonadota bacterium
ACTCGGGCGTCGGCTTTTACCGGTTCGGCCAGTGGCGCTTATACGGGCGCTCTGGTTTACGGTGGCCTGTGCGACGTTGCCGGCGCTTGGACCGGTGCGGTGGTGCTGTGCGACCGTGGTACGACGACGTTCGTGCAAAAGGCGGACGCGGTTATCGCCGGTGGTGGCAAGGCGGTCATCATTGCCAACAACGTGGCTGGCGAGTTCAGTGGCACGCTCGGCACGAACGTCACGCGTCCGGTTCAGGTGGTCGGTGTGACGCAGGACCAGGGTCTGGCGCTGCGTGCCATTGCCGGGCAGAACGTCACTGTCACCGTGCCGACGGGAACGGGCAACGGCTACGAGTCGTATGACGGTACTTCCATGGCAACACCGCACGTGGCGGGTGTCGCGGGCCTGATCTGGGGCTTGCTGCCCACGCGCACAAACGTGCAAGTGCGGCAGGCGCTGACCGGCTCGGCCAAGGATCTGGGGACCGCTGGTCGCGATACTAGCTTCGGCTATGGCTTGGTCCAGGCCAAGGCTGCCTACGACTACCTGCTCAGCCCGCCGCCCGTGCCGACCTATACAAGCAACAAGGCGTCCATCGCCTTCAGTCCTTCCGTGGTCGTCGGTCTCTCCAGCAGCGAACAAGTGGTGCAGCTCACGAACAACGGAACGGTCGCGGTGCCGCTGACCAGTGTCGTGTTGGGCGGTACGAACGCCAACCAGTTCGTCCTGCGCAATGCTTGCGGTAACTCGATTGCCGTCGGCGTTACCTGCGACCTCGGCATTACCTTCAAGCCGACGAGCGCCGGCAACAAGACCGGCACGGTTACTGTCAACGCGGGTGGCGGCGCAAGCACGACGACCGTGTCGCTCTCGGGCACGGCCATAGCCAACCCGTTGACGACCTCGCCGACTTCCATTGCGTTCGCACGCACGACCGTGGGCACGACCAGTGCTGCGACGACCGTCACCGTGCGCAATGGTGGCAGCAGCGCTCTGACGCTGTCGTCCATCGCCCTGGGTGGAGCCAACCCGACGCAGTACATCATTTCGGCAAACAATTGCGGCGGTACGTTGGCAGCGGCTGGAAATTGCACGTTCGCGGTGGCGTTCAAGCCCACCAGTACGGGCAGCAAGCCGGCGAGCGTCGTTGTGGCCTCGCCTGGGCTGCCCAATGCCACCGTGACCTTGTCGGGTACCGGGCGCTGATTCGTTAGCTCTGAACTGGCGCTGTGGTCATTGGCGGGCCACAACGCTTCTTGCCAAGGCCACGAAGCCCGGGGGAAACCCCGGGCTCTTTTTTTGCGCTAATCATCCCTACAAACCTCTGGGTGCAACATATTTGTAATTAAGTTAAATAAATCGATTGGCAACTGGCGGAGAGTCTCGAAAAACACCTGTCTGCGCCCAACGACACTTTTTCAGCGATCAAAACTATTTCTGCAAACACGTAATACGTTATGTAAAAAATAACGCACAGAAAGCGTGACGCTGGACACACTTCACCCCGAAGACAAAGCAAAGGTGGCCAAAGAGCCGCCTGAACCAGGCGAAAACCAAGCCACCAAGGGGAAGAAGCGATGCAAAAGCACACGAAGCGCGCGCTGGCCGCGCTGCTGTTGGCCCTCCCGGTCGCGGCCATGGCCCAGCAAACGGCGGCGTTCAACGATGGACGTTACATAATCAAAATGCGTTCTCAGGGCTCTGCTGTCACCCGTGGTGACGGCGCCGCCGAAGTGGAGCGCGGCCGCGTGGAAGTCGAATCTTCTGGCGGCATCGTCGTGCGGGGCCTCGAAAAGCACCACAGCGTGGTCGCCGTGCTGTCTGATGCCGGCGCCGCCCGGTTGCGCAATCGCCCGGATGTATTGAGTGTCGAGCCCGACTCGCGCCGGTACCCACTGGCCCAGACCACCCCCTGGGGAATCACGCGTGTCCAGGCGGACAACCCCATCTTCAAGACCACGGCCTCGACCGGCAACGTCATGGTCTGCATCATCGACTCGGGTTACCAGCGTCTGCATGTGGACCTGCCTGACGCGAACGTCACCGGCACCATGAACGCCGGCAGCGGCAACTGGTACGAAGACAGTTGTGGTCACGGCTCCCACGTCACGGGCACCATTGCCGCACTCGACAACGGCACCGGCGTGGTGGGCGTCAACGGCGACGGCTCCCTGTCCATCCACATCCAGAAGGTCTTCGACGGCGCCACCTGTGGTTGGTCGTACGCCTCGGACCTCGCCGCTGCCGTCGACAACTGCACGGCCGCAGCCGCTGCGCAGGGCAAGTGGGCGGTGGTGAGCATGAGTCTCGGTGGCAGCACGCCTTCCGCTACCGAACAGGCCGCTTTCGACAAAGCCACGGCAGCCGGTCACCTCATGGTGGCCGCTGCCGGCAATGCCGGCGACACTTCGGTGAGCTACCCCGCGGGCTACACCAGCGTGATGAGCGTGGCAGCGGTCGACAGCGCCAACCTCGTCGCGGGTTTCTCGCAGAAGAACGCCGACGTGGAAATTGCCGCACCAGGCGTCGACGTGCTGTCCAGCGTCCCGACCTTGAGCGAGCACGTACTCGTCGGCGGCACGGCCATTCCTGGTCTGCCCGCCGTGGGCGCTGCCGCGACTAGCGTCGATGCGGTGCTCGTGGACGGCGGTACCTGCAACAGCGTCGGTGCCTGGACGGGCAAGACCGTCATTTGCGACCGCGATGGCGTGCTGAGTTTCGCCACGAAGGCCACCAACGTCATCAGTGGTGGCGGCGTCGGCATCGTGTTCGT
>JBEGRA010000075.1:0-12783 GCA_041180705.1 Pseudomonadota bacterium
GCCCCCGTGGTCATCGTGGAGTTTTCCGACCTGCAGTGCCCCTATTGCCGGCGCTTCCACCAGCAAACCCTGCCGTGGCTGCGCAAGGAATACATCGACACGGGCAAGGTGCGCTTCGAAAGCCGCGACTATCCGCTGGAGTTCCATGCCCAAGCCCTCGCGGCGGCCTTGCTGGCGCGTTGTGCTGCCCGCGAAGGCAAGTTCTGGGAACTGCGCGAGGCCGTGTTCGGCGTGCAGGGCTCGCTCGCGGTGGATGGTCTGGACCAGGCGGCCAAGACCGTGGGGATTAGCGCCGAACAGCGTGCACGTTGCGAAAGCGATGCGGCCGAAACCACGAAGGCCATTCGCGCGGAAACCGACGCGGGGCAGGCCATCGGCGTACGCGGTACGCCGTCGTTCCTGATTGGACGCGTGGTGAACGGAAAGATCGAAGGAACGCTGCTGGTGGGCGCCGGCCTGCCGGAAACCTTCCGCAAGCGCATCGACCCGCTGCTCGCAGCGGCCGCAAAGCCCTAGCGCCAGCCTTGCGCAGCCCCGGCACAAGCCGGGGCCACCGCCATCAGAACATCTGGCTGCTGGAAGGCGCCACCACCGGCGTGCTGCTGCGGCTGGCGATGTGCTCGCCGGTAATCATCTGGTCGTAGCTCTGGCCCGGACCCACCATGGGGTACACGCCGGCATCCGGGTCGATGATCACTTCGAGGAACGCCGGGCCCGGATACTCGATGAAGGCCTTCACGGTGGCGTCGATGTCTTCCACCTTTTCCAGACGCACCGCATAGCCGTAGCCGTCCGCCTGCGCGGCCTTGATGAAGTCCTTCTTGTGCAGGCTCTTGTCGCTGCCCGACATGCGGCCTTCGAAGAACAGCTTCTGCCACTGGCGAACCATGCCATCGCCATAGTTGTTCAGCACCACCACCTTCACCGGCGTGTCGTAGGTGGTCGCGGTTTCCAATTCGCCCAGATTCATGCGGACGCTGGCGTCGCCGTCGATGTCGATGACGAGTTTGCCCGGGTGGGCGAACTGCGCGCCGATGGCGGCCGGCAGGCCGAAGCCCATGGTGCCCATGCTGCCGCTCGTCAGCCACAAGCGCGGTTCGCGGAAGTCGAAGTACTGCGCGGCCCACATCTGGTGCTGGCCCACGCCGGTGGAAATGATGGCCTCGCCCTTCGTCAGGCGATTGATGGCTTCGATGACCGCATACGGCTGGATCATGGTGGACTGGCGGTCGTAGTTGAAGGCGTGCACGCGCTTCAGTTCTGCGCAGTGGGCGTGCCAGGCGGAGTAGTCCGGGCGGAACCCGTTGGCCTCGCCATACGTGCGCAGCACTTCCAACGCGATGTCGAGCTCGCCCACATGGCTCCAGCCCACGCGCTTCACCTTGTTGATTTCGCTCGGGTCGATGTCGAGGTGCGCAATGAAGCGGGCACCGCGCGCGAACTTGCCGGGCACGCCGGCCACGCGGTCATCGAAGCGCGCGCCCACGGCGATGAGGGCATCGCAGTCTTCCACCGCGTAGTTGGCGAAGGCGGCACCGTGCATGCCGAGCATGTGCATGGACAGCGGGTTGGTGGTGTCCACCGCACCAATGCCCATGAGCGTGGTGACCACGGGAATGCCGAAGGCTTCCGCAAAGCGCCGCAGTTCCGCGGCCGCGCTGCCGTTCACCACACCACCGCCCACATAGAGCAGCGGGCGCTGGGCGGCACCGAGCTGCGCGAAGAACTCCGCGCAGGCGCTGTCGCCCGGGCGCAGACCGCGCAGATGATTCAAACGGGTGCGGTAGCCGGGGATGGGCAGGGTGCCTTCTCCCTTGAAGGTGCCGCGCCAGTTCTGGATGTCCTTGGGCAGGTCGACGACGACCGGGCCCGGACGGCCCGTGCGGGCAATCTCGAACGCCGTACGCATGGTCGCTTCGAGCTTTTCCGGGTCCGTCACGAGGAACACGTGCTTGGCCACGGCCCCCATCACCTGCGAGATGGGCGCCTCCTGGAAGGCGTCCGAGCCGATGGCGGCCGTGGGCACCTGGCCGCACAGCACCACCATGGGAATGGAGTCCGCCAGGCTGTCGCGCACGGGCGTGACCATGTTCGTGGCGCCGGGGCCGGAAGTGACCACCGCCACGCCCACCTGACCGCTGGCGCGGGCGTAGCCGGCCGCCATGAACCCGGCGCCCTGCTCGTTGGCGGGCACGATGAGCGGCATGCCGCGACGGCCTTCCGTCTCGCAGCGCTGGTTGTGCTGGAACACGGCGTCGTACGTAGGGAGGATGGCGCCGCCGCTGTAACCGAACAGGACCGGTACGCCCTCGTCGTCGAGCACCTGGACAATCATCTCCGCGCCGGTCATCTCGGCGCCGGCGAGGCGGTGGGGAGCGGGCAGGGGCGGGGTCGGGTCTGGGCGAACGAACGTCACGACGAGGTTCCGAAAGGGACAGGAACTCTTGAGACTAGCGCACCCCTGCGGCTTCGTCTATGCACTGCAAAAAAATTGGGCTAGTCTTGAGATGTCATGCGTCACATCATCGCCATCCATCTGCAGAACGAAGCCGGTGCGCTCACGCGCGTTGCCGGGCTGTTCTCCTCCCGCGGCTACAACATCGAGTCGCTCTCGGTAGCCCCCACGGACGACCCCATTGTCTCCCGCCTCACCCTGGTGACCACCGGCAACGACTCGGTCATCGCCCAGATCATCCACCAGCTGGGCAAGCTGGTGGACGTGGTGCGCGTGGAAGACCTCACCCAGGGCATCCACCACGAACGCGAACTGCTGCTTCTGAAGCTGCGGGTCCCTGCCAGCCAGCTGGCAGCGCTTCACGCCGCCGTGCAGGCTGCTGGCGCACGCGTGCTGGCAGATGCGGTTGAGGCCTTCGTGGTGGAACTCACCAGCAGCGAAGCGCTGGTCACGCGGTTCATTGCCGCCGCCAGCCAGTACGGCGAAGTACTGGAAGTGGTGCGCAGCGGCAGTCTGGGCATCGGCAGCCGCTGAGCCCAGCGCGCGGCGCCGTCAGTCGCCGCCGATGGCAGGCGCCCTTCAGACGAGCGCGGTCGCCGCCGCGCGAATCACGTCCGGAATGGCCACGGGCCGCCTCGTCACCGCGTCCACGTACACATGGACGAACCGGCCGACGGCGCAAGCGTCCGCCGCCGCCCCGCGGAACAGCCCCACGCGGTAAACGATGCTGCTGTTGCCCAACCGCTCGATGCGCAAACCCGCGTCGAAGGCATCCGGAAAGGAAAGCTCGCTGAAATAGCGACAGCCGGTTTCTGCCACCACGCCGATGGCCGGCAACCGGCGAATGTCTTGCCCCGTGGCGTCCATCAGCCAGCCATTCACCGCAGTGTCGAAGTACGAGTAGTAGACGACGTTGTTCACGTGCCCGTAGACGTCGTTGTCCATCCAGCGCGTCTGCAGCGGGCGGAACACGCGGAAGTCCGCGCGCGTGCGCCAGGTGTCCGGGGCGCTGGCCTGCTGTTCTGCTTGCGTCGTCATGTTCACCACCTGCTGCGAAGGCCACCAAGGCTAGCAGACGCGCGGTAGACTCCCGGCATGCGTGTCAAAGCTGCCGTCCTGCGCACCGTCGGTGCCCCCACCCCCTACGCGACCAGTCGCCCGCTGGACATCACCGAAGTGGAGCTCGCCCCGCCCGGTCGCGGCGAGGTGCTGGTGCGCCTGAAGGCCACCGGCCTATGCCATTCCGACCTTTCGGTGATGAACGGCGACCGTCCGCGGCCCGTGCCCATGGTGCTGGGCCACGAGTCCGCCGGCATCGTCGTGGCGCTGGGCGCCGGCGTGGAAGGGTTGGCCGTCGGCGACCATGTCGTCACCGCCTTCGTTCCCTCCTGCGGCCACTGCGGACCGTGCGTGGCGCATCGCCCTGCCCTGTGCGAGCCCGGCTTTGCCGTGAACAGCGCCGGCACGCTGCTGTCCGGTGAACGCCGCTGGAGCGACGGCAACACTGCGCTCCACCATCATCTGGGCATTTCCGGCTTCGCGGACCATGCCGTCATGGCAGCGGAAAGCCTGGTGCGCATTGCGCCGGACCTGCCGTGGGAAATCGCCGCCGTGTTCGGCTGCGCCGTACTCACGGGTGTGGGCGCCGTGGTGAACACCGCGCAGGTGCAGGCACAGCACAGCGTGGCCGTGGTGGGGCTGGGCGGCGTGGGCCTGGCGGCCCTGCTCGGCGCCCGCGCTGTCGGCGCGCGCGAAATACTCGCCGTCGACCTGCATCAGGACAAGCTGGACCTCGCGGCCCGCCTTGGTGCCACTCGCACCTTCAACGCCAGCGACCCGAACTGCGCCGATGCGCTGCGCGCCGCCACCGGCGGTGGCGTCGACTTCGCCTTCGAGATGGCCGGCAGCGTTCGCGCGCTGGACCTCGCTTGGAACATCACGCGCCGCGGCGGCACCACGGTCACCGCCGGCCTGGCCCCGCCCACGGCACAGTTCAATTTGTCGCCGGTGAAGTTGGTGGCGGAAGAGCGCACGCTGAAGGGCAGCTATATCGGCAGCTGCGTGCCCCAGCGCGACATTCCGAAGTTCATCCAGTGGTATCGCGAAGGCCGCCTGCCCGTAGACGCGCTGCTGGCGGAACGCCTGCGGCTCGATGAGCTGAACGAAGGCTTCGACCGGCTGGCCACCGGCCACACCGTGCGTCAGGTGGTGGTGTTCGACTGAGCGCGGGCCTCAGCGCCACTCCCACCTTTTCCCCAGCCGCGCGGCAAGCAGCGCTGCCAGCACCGTCGCGGGCACCGAAACCCAGCCGCACCAAGCCGGGTGGGGCAAGTTGCCCAGCACCGAATGGATGCCCGAGAGCACCAGCGCGGCTATGCCAGCCGCCATGAGCAGGCCGGCGCCGCGCGCGAGGCGCACCGCGAGCAAGCTGCCGAGGAAAGTGCCCAGCACCCAACCGACAACCACCACGCCGAAAGCGGCGGGCGGCATGGCGGCCGCGATGGCCACAGCGTCTGCGGCACGGGCCGGGTCCAGACCGGCAGGCGGCGGATACAAGCTGCGCCCGACGGATTCGAAACCGAGGATGGTGCCCATGGTGACCACCACGCCGGCGATCCAGGCAGCGCCGAGGCGGGCTATGCGGTGGGCGGCAGGCGGGCGTTCCGCGTTCAGCTCCGTGTTCATGTCCTATCCGTGCTCGTATTGATTTTCGCGGCGGCTCGCGGCACTTACGCCGGATGAATCTGCACCAGCTTTAACCGCGCGCCGGCACCGCTTTTGATGACGACCTGCGCGCGCTTCACGCCAAGGTGTTCGGCCACCAGCACGCGCAGCTCTTCGTTGGCCTTGCCGTCCACCGGCGGGCTTTTCAGTTGCGCCAGAAACGTACCGTCGGGTTGTTCGGTGAACGCGGACACCCGCGCGCCGGGCTTGGCCTTCACCTGCAGCGTGCGTATGCCCGCGGCGCTCATGGCGCAGCGCCAACCACCACCGGCTCCACCCGCACATCGCTACGCACGCTGCGAGCCAGGAAGCATTCTTCATGCGCGCTGTGGTGCAGCGCGGCTTCTTCTTCCGCGCTGGGTGCCGCGCCGCTGTAGGTAACGGCGGGCCGCAGTACCACTTCCGCCACCCAGGGCTTGCCGGAAGCATCGGCGCGCATGGTGCCGACGGCTTCATCGACATAGCTGTCCACGCACCAGCCGGCCGCAGCCGCTATCGACAGAAACCAGAGCAAATGACAGGAAGAGAGAGAGGCGACGAAGGCCTCTTCCGGGTCGACGGCAGACGGGTCCGACCAGGGCACGCGGACCACGTGCGGCGATGACGAGGCCGCCACCACCGCCCCGCCGTCGAAGTGCCATTCATGGCGTCGCGAATAGGCGTTGTCCGTGAAGCGCGCCTCACCGCGCTGCCAGACCGTACGGGCGGTGTGTCGGCTCATCGCGGTCAGTCCGCGACGAGCAGCTTGGTCTTCTTCAGCACGCGCGCCAGCACGTAGAGCGCCACGGCGACCAGCACCGTGACATGCACGCCGCGCATTTCCGCGAGGTGCGCAGACAGCCCACCTTCCAGCCGCGACAGGTTCCACACCAGCACGGCGCAGATGCCCAACACCCAACCGAAAGGCGTGCCGTATTCCTTCACGATGACGCGGCGCCACTTGAACGTGCCGGAAGACAGCGTGGTGCCGAGGCCGCTGAGGCGGGGCAACCAACGCGGCACGTCGCGGCAGTAGGCGTCGAAGCCCGGGCCGAACTTGCCACGCAGGAAGTTTTCTTCCGCAGCGATGATGGCCACGTACACGAACACGCCGAGCGCAGTGGCGAGCAGCCAGCAGGTCCAGGTGTTCACGGCAAAGCCCACGCCCGAAAGAATGAGCACATTGCCCACGTACATGGGGTTGCGCGTGTGGCTGTAGATGCCTTCGGTAATGAGGTCTTCGGCGTACACGCGGCGGTCTTTGCCACCGCGAATGATGTACTTGAAGCCGATGGTGCCGGCACGTACCAACTGCCCCGCCAGCGCGATGGCACCGCCCACCAGGGCCGCGCACACCGGGTCCGCGTAGATGGGCTGGCCCGGCAGCAACAGCAGCAGGAACGGCGCCGGGAACAGAAAGTTCCGCCAGTGGAACAGGAAATTGCCGATACGGACGAGCATTACTTCACCGCCACCATGCCGCAGAAGTTGTACCACTTGAAGAACGTGTCCACGTAGCGGAAGCCGCTGCGCAGCAGGAGCTCACGGTTCTCCAGCAGCTTGTAGGGAATGAGCACGTTTTCCAGGGCTTCGCGCTTCTGGCGGATTTCCAGCTCGCTGTAGCCTACGCGCGCCTTGTAGTCGTAGTAGTACTTGATGAACTGGCGATTGAAGAGCGAATCTTCACCCAGCACCTTTTCCACGAGGATGAGACAGCCGTTCTCGTTCAGGCCCGCGGCAATGTCGCGCACCAGCTTTTCGCGGTGCAGCGGGCGGATGAACTGCAGCGTCAGCACCAGGGACACCAGCGAGGCGTTTTCGATCTGTGCGCCTTCGTTCAGGTCTGCCACGCGCAGTTCCAGCTCGTGTTCGAAGCCGGCGGCCGTCATCTTCTGGCGGCACTTGTCGAGCATGTCCTGGCTGTCGTCGATGCCGATGAAGCGCGTGCCCTTCGGGGCCTTGGCGCCATAGAGCAGCATGGAGGTGCCGGTGGAGCAACCAAGGTCGTACACATTGGTGCCGGCCACCATGTAGTCCCCGGCCAGCTCCGCGCTCATGCGCTGCATCTCGCCATAGAACGGCACGGAGCGCGACACCATGTCGTCGAACACGTTGGCCACTTCGCTGTTGAACTTGAAGTCGGCGATATCCGCCTTCTCCGTCGCGAACACCTGGTCGCGTGGCACGCCGTTCCCTTCGCTCATGCTGGTCTGCTCCTGGTTCCGGTTCTTTCAGTCGTTATTCGTACGTTGCCGTCTGCTGGGCCTTCAGGGCACCAGCACCGTGGCGCCGGTGGTCCGGCGCGCTTCGAGGTCCGCGTGGGCTTGCGCCACGGCAGACAAAGCGTATTCCTGTCCGACGTGCACCTTCAGCACGCCCGCTTCCACCGCCGCAAACGTCTCGCGCGCACCGCGACGCAAGTCCGCGGGCGCGGCAATGTAATGAAACAGCGAAGGCCGCGTGAGGAAGAGCGAACCGCGCTTGGCGAGTTCCATCGGCGAGAACGGCGGCACGGGCCCCGAGGCATTGCCGTAGGTAACCATCATGCCGAGCGGGCGCAGGCTGTCGAGCGAACCTTCGAAGGTGTCGCGGCCCACGCCGTCATAGACCACATGCGCGCCGGCACCACCGGTGGCAGCCCGCACGCGCGGCGCCAGCGGGCCTTCGCCCTGCAACAGCACTTCGTGCGCGCCGAACTCGCGAGCCAACGCGGCCTTGCTTTCACTGCCCACGATGCCGATGACATGCGCCCCCAGCGCGCGAGCCCACTGCACCAGCAGCAGGCCCACGCCACCGGCGGCGGCGTGTACCACCACTTCGTGGCCGCGCTTCACGGGGAAGGTGCGCCGCAGCAGGTACCAGGCCGTCAGGCCCTTCAGCATGAGCGTGGCGGCGATGGCATCGCTGATGCCGGCCGGCAGCGGCACGAGCCGGTTGGCGGGAACGTTGCGGTAGCTGGTGTAGGCGCCCGGCGCGCCCAGCACGTAGGCCACGCGGTCCCCGGCGCGGAACCCGCGAACCCCGGCGCCAACGCTCTCCACCACGCCGGCGGCTTCGCGGCCCAGCGTCAGGGGGAAGGGCGCCGGGTAGAGGCCCGTGCGGTCGTAGACGTCGATGTAGTTCAGGCCGCAGGCGGTCTGGCGCAGGCGCACCTCGCCCGGACCGGGCGGCGGAACGTCGACGGACTCGACTTGCAGCAATTCCGGACCGCCCGCCTGGTAGAGGCGGACAGCGGAGGCGGTAAGGGTGGTGGCCATGGCACGCATGGTACTGCGCGGGCGGCCAAGGCTACCAGCACCATCCGGCAGGAAGGCCCCTGCCGGGTGGCGGCGCGAGGCTTAGAGGGCCTGGTCGTCCGACTCGCCCGTGCGGATGCGGAGGACGCGTTCGATCTCCGAAACGAAGATCTTGCCGTCGCCGACCTTGCCGGTCTTGGCGGCGCCGACGATGGCTTCCAGCACCTGGTCGAGCAGTTCGTCCTTCACGCCCACCTCGACGCGGGTCTTGGGGACGAAGTCCACGACATATTCGGCACCACGGTAGAGTTCCGTGTGGCCGCGCTGGCGGCCGAAGCCCTTCACTTCCGTGACGGTCATGCCGGAGATGCCGATATCGGACAAGGCGGCGCGGACGTCGTCGAGCTTGAAAGGCTTGATGATGGCGGTTACGAGTTTCATGTGGACCGGGCTCCCCAGAGGTTCATTGGTCGCTTCCTGCTTTTCAGGATTGCAGTTTCCGTGCCGACCTGACAAACCCAAAAGAATCAAAGGCTTGAGCATAGCGCACTGCGCAGAATGCACCAAGGCCGCACCAAGGCGGCGCAGCCCGGCGCCGCCTGCCGCACCATCGTGGTGCAAACCACTTGCGACTGTCGGCGGCAGTCCCTGAATGGCCAGCGTCTACATTACACTTGAAGCATGAACGGACATATCGTGATCGTGGGCGCGGGCCATGCCGCCGCGCAGGTGGTGGACTCGCTGCGCCGCGAAGGTTTCACCGGCGCCCTGACGCTCGTGGGCGACGAACCCCACCTGCCCTACCAGCGCCCGCCGCTCAGCAAGAAATTCCTTGCAGGCGAACTGCCGCTGGACCGTCTGTTCATCCGCCCCGAAACCTTCTACGCCAACCACGGCGTCACGCTGCGCCTGGGCCAGCGCGCCACAGCCATCGACCTGGCCGCGCGCCGCGTGACGCTGGCAGACGGCACGGCGCTGGACTACACGCAGCTGCTGCTGTGCCCCGGCAGCCACGCGCGCAAGGTCACGGCTCCCGGCGCGGACCTGCCCGGCATCCACTACCTGCGCACCGCCGCGGACGTGGACGCCATCCGCAGCCGGTTCCAGCCGGGCGCGCGCGCCGTCATCATCGGCGCCGGCTACATTGGCCTGGAAACCGCCGCCACCTGCCGCAAGGCCGGGCTGGAAGTGGACGTGCTGGAGATGGCGGACCGGCCCATGAACCGCGTGGTGGCGCCCGAGGTATCCGCCTTCTTCGCGGACCAGCATGCCCGCGAAGGCGTGCGCATCCACACCGGCACGATGGTGAGCGGCTTCGGCGGCGACGCCAGCGGCGTGCGCGAGGTGCACACGCTGGACGGGCGCGTATTCCCCGCAGACCTCGTGGTGGCGGGCATCGGCGTGCTGCCGGAAACCGCGCTGGCGGAAGCGGCGGGCATCGCCTGCGAAAACGGCATTGCCGTGGACAGCCATTGCCGCACCTCGGACCCGCATGTCTACGCCATCGGCGACTGCGTCAGCGCGCCCAGCCTGCGCTACCGCCGCCGCGTACGCCTCGAGTCCGTCGACAATGCCTTCGAGCAGGCCAAGACCGCCGCCGCCAACATGGCCGGTCGCGAAACCATGCACGACAAGGTGCCCTGGTTCTGGTCGGACCAGTACGACCTGAAGCTGCTCATCGTCGGCCTGAACTTCGACTACGACCAGGTGGTCATCCGCGGCGACACGCACAGCCGCAGCTTCGCCTGCGCCTACCTGCGCGACCGCGAACTGCTGGCCATCGACTGCGTGAACAACCCCAAGGACTACATGGCCGCCCGCAAGGTCATCGAGGCCTGCGGCAAGGTGGACCCGGCAAAGCTCGCCGACCCCGCCATTGCGCTGAAGGACACGGTCGTCGAGTAGCGAGCCATGGCTGAAGCTAGCCGACCGAAACCGCGTAAAGCCCCCGCCAAGAAGCGCGCTGCCAAGGCGACGCCCGCGGTGGACCTGCTGGACCTGCCGGCCACAGGCGTGGACCGCATGAGCGTGCTGCCCGAGCGTGCCGCGCCGCTGCCGCCTGCCACCATCGCAACTCCACAGGGCGGCTCGTCCGATGCGGACGCCGACCGCCTGGCCCGTGCGGCTGCGGCACAGCTGAGCGGCGGCCTCGACACGAGCGTGTTTGCCAATGCCTGGGCGGACTACTGGACGAAGCTGATGGGTTCGCCGGCGCGTCAGGCCGCCTTGGCGCAGCAAGTGGTGCAACTGGCCACCGACACGCTGGCCTTCGCGCAGCGCGCGGCGGCGCAGGCAACCGAGGCCATGCAGGCTGCACAAGCCGCGCAGGATGCAGAGGCACCAACGGCCACACCGGCCGCAAGCCTCTCGCCCCACGAAGACGCCGTGGTGGCGGACAAACGCTATGCGGACCCGGCCTGGACGCAGTACCCGTTCAACTTGCTGGCACGCGCCCACCAGAACTTCACCGCCTATGCGCGCGAAGCCACGCGCGACGTGCCGGGGCTGGACCCGAAAAATCGCGAACTGGTGGATTTCAGTCTGCGACTGATGGGCGATGCGACATCGCCTGCCAACTACCTGGGCACGAACCCGCAACTGCTCGCGCAGACGGTCGCCGAGAACGGCGCGAACCTGCAGCGCGGCTGGCAGAACCTGCTGGAAGACATGGACCGGCAGCAGAAGGGCTTGCCCGCGGCTGGCACCGAGCAGTTCAAGGTGGGCGAACAGGTGGCCTGCACGCCGGGCCAAGTGGTCTACCGCAACGCGCTCATCGAACTCATCCAGTACTCGCCCACCACGCCGCAGGTGCACCGCGCGCCGGTGCTCATCGTGCCGGCGTGGATCATGAAGTACTACGTGCTGGACCTCTCGGCGAAGAACTCGCTGGTGCGTTGGCTGGTGGCGCAGGGCCACACCGTGTTCTGCGTGTCGTGGAAGAACCCGACGCCGGAAGACCGCCACCTCGGCATGGACGACTACGTGAAGCTGGGGCTGGAAGCAGCGCTGGATGCGGTGTGCAGCATCGTGCCGAACGCGCCCGTGCAGGCCGTCGGCTATTGCATCGGCGGCACGCTGCTGGCCATCGGTGCCGCGGCACTGGCCGCGCGTGGCGACCAACGCATCGGCAGTCTCTCGCTGTTTGCGGCGCAGACGGATTTCAGCGAACCGGGCGAGCTTTCCCTGTTCATCAGCCCCGGCCAACTGGCCATGCTGGACGCACAGATGTACCGCCAGGGCGTACTGGAGAGCAGCCAGATGGGCGGTGCGTTCCAGTTGCTGCGCCCGCAAGATCTCATCTTCCAGCCCGCCGTAAATGCCTACCTGAAGGGCCAGCGCGACGGCATGGTGGACCTGATGGCATGGAACGCCGACGGCACGCGCATGCCTTGGAAGATGCACAGCGAATACCTGCACCGCTTGTACCTGCACAACGAACTGGCCACCCACCGCTTCCCCGTGGCCGGCAAGACGGTGACGCTGAACGATGTGTGCGTGCCTGCGTTCGTGGTGGGCACCGAGACCGACCACGTGGCGCCGTGGAAGGGCGTGTACAAGGTGGACCGCCTGCTCGGCAGCGACAGCATCACTTTCCTGCTCACCAGCGGTGGGCACAACGCCGGCATCGTCAGCGGCCCTGTGCACCCCAAACGCCACCACCGCGTACGCGAGCGCAAGGCCGGCGAGCCGCAGCTCACGCCCGACGAGTGGATGAAGACGGTGGAGAAGCAGCCCGGCAGCTGGTGGCCCGTTTGGGAAAGCTGGCTCGCCGCGCGAGGCGGCCCGATGGTGAAGCCGCCGAAGATGGGCAGCGCAGCCTACCCCGTGGTGTGCCCCGCGCCCGGCACCTACGTCCTGCAGCGCTGAAGCAAGAGCAGAACTTCCTTGTAGGAGCGAGCTTGCCTGTGGGAGCGAGCTTGCTCGCGACTCTTGCCGTGTGGGAGCCCGCTAGCTTGTGGGAGCGAGCTTGCTCGCGGCTCTTTGTCAGCAGCAAGCTGCCTCCCACAATCAAATCTGACCCCTGCCAGGATTAGCTCCTGTGGGAGCGAGCTTGCTCGCGACTCTTGCGCCCACGAACCGACGTCACCCGAGGCAAGTCTCCTGTCGGGACTGCTGCTCAAATCCGGGAGGACGTCGCCCTCACCGACAGAACATTGTCATGTGTACGGCCACTTCTCTGGCTCCGTCAGCGGACGTCGCTCACCGTCTTTGCGCAACACAAAACCGTCAACCGCAGTGGCTGTAAACATTCCGATCCATCGCTGGCGCGCCGCCTGAACAATGATCCTGTGATCGCCCTCATCGTTCACGTCGTGGTACTCGACCACCGCCACCTTTCCAAGCTCAGGAAGGTCTTCCCGACTTTGTGCCGGTAGACCCTCAAGGGCG
>JBEGRA010000076.1:0-5192 GCA_041180705.1 Pseudomonadota bacterium
CGAAAACACGACACTCGGAAGTCACACCAACACCCCTTGACGGCCAATCGCTTGAATAATCCCTCCCCGCTTTTTCACACGGCCTTCTACCAGTTTGCCCCTGTCGATGACGTAGCGGCGACAATCGAACGCCTGCGTGCACTCACCACGGAACTTCGAGGCAGCGTTCTGGTGGCCCCGGAAGGCATCAATGGCATGGTGGCCGGCACCCCAGAGCAGTTGGACACCTTCGAAGCCGCGCTGCTCGCCATGCCCCCGTTCGCCGGCATGCCCTTCAAGCGCAGCGAATGCAAGACCGTTCCCTTCGGCAAGATGAAGGTACGGCGCAAGAAGGAAATCGTTCCCCTCGGCATCAGCGGCGTGGATGTAACGAAAGGCACCGGTATCAACGTGAGCCCCGCCGAGTGGCGCGAACTCATCCGGCAGGACGACGTGGTGCTGCTCGATAACCGCAACAGTTTCGAGTTCCGCCTCGGCCGCTTCCACAATGCCATCGACCCCGGTGTTGCCAACTTCCGTGATTTCCCCGAATACGTCAAAGCTCACGTTGCCGAATGGAAAGCCGACAACAAGCGCATCGCCATGTACTGCACCGGCGGCATCCGCTGCGAGAAAACCAGTGCCTGGATGCGAGAATTCGACCTGCCGGTCTACCAGCTGGAAGGGGGCATCCTGAATTTCTTCCGGCAGCTGCCGGATGCGGAAAAAGACTGGGAAGGCGAATGCTTCGTGTTCGACAACCGCATTGCACTCGACACGAAACTGCAGGAAACGGCTACCACCCTCGAAGATGTCTATGTCGGGGAACCGGATGGCGAATGGCGCCTGAACCGTGCGCGAAGGCTGGACGGCGACGGCGATAGCGAATGAGGCAGCGCGCAGCCGTTCCCCTCCCCCTCAGGGACGGTGTCGGGCCGGGTTGCATCGTGCTGCCACCGGGGCCATGGGCCCGAATCCTCGACTTCCTCGCTGAACGGTTTACCAACGTGCCGCGCGATGAAATCGTGGCGCGCATGTCACGTGGCGATATCGTCGACGAGCAAGGCCGGGCGATTCAGCCAGAGCAGCCTTATTCGCCGCACTTGAAGGTGTTCTATTACCGGACCATCCTAGCGGAGGAACGCATCCCGTTCGATGAGGAAATTCTCTTTCAGGACGAACACCTCGTCGTCGTCGACAAGCCCCATTTCCTGCCCGTGACACCCAGCGGAACCTACCTGCAGGAAACGGTACTCGTGCGCCTCGTTCGACGGCTCGGAATTGAAACGCTTTCCCCCCTGCACCGTATCGACCGTGAAACCGCAGGGGTCGTGCTGTTCAGTTGCAAGCCGGACGAACGCAGTCGGTACCACGCGCTCTTCACGGAACGCAGCGTTGCCAAGCGCTACCAGGCTGTCGCGCCCTACCGCGAAGGCCTCACCCTGCCCCTCCACCGGCAAAGCCGGTTGGTGCCCGCCACGCCCTTCACGCGTATGCGGGAGGCGACTGACGACGAAGGGGGTGAGCCGAACACGGACACCCACTTGGAACTGGTGCGCGTGCTTCCGGATGGCAGTAACGCCCTGTACCGGCTTTCTCCTGGCTCGGGCAAGAAGCACCAGCTACGCGTCCACATGGCGGCGCTGGGAATTCCCATCCTGAACGACACCTTGTACCCGGTTCAACAAACAGCCGCGGAGATGGCGGCGCACGGCTACGAGAAACCGCTGCAACTGCTGGCCCACAGCATCGCGTTCAAAGACCCCGTGACCGGCGAGGAGAGATATTTCGAAAGCCGGCGGCGACTACAGTGGGCCTGAGCTAACGCGCCACGCCCCATTCGCTCCACCCGAGCACGCGCGGTGCCCCGGGCAGATAGCCGGAGTGCTGCTCCACGATGTTGAAGCCCGCCGCAACAAGGCTGGCCACGACCGGCCGCGACAGGTGACAGCCACCCGCCAGGCGTTTCCAGAGAGGCTCCAGACGGTGCTGCCAACGCGCCACACCCGGTTCCGGGGCCAGCCCGTGCTCCGAGAACAACAGGTCTCCACCCGGCTTCAGCACCCTGCGGATTTCAGCCAGCACTGCCGCGGGGCTTTGCACCGAGCAGAGGGTGAAAGTGCAGACCACCGTATCGAACGTAGCGTCGGCGAATGGCATGGCCTCGGCGCTATGGTCCGAAAGCGCCAACTCGATAGCCGGGTAACTCGCGGCCCTTCGTCGCGCCATCTCGCGCAACTCGGCCGACGGCTCCACCGCCACCAGCGAGGAAACCTGCGTCGGAAGGTAGTAAGGCAGGTTCAGTCCGCTGCCCATGCCGATTTCCAGCACGCGACCATGGGCGCGTGGCACCACTTTCGCGCGCTGGGCGGAAATGGCCGCCTGCGAACATGCGCAGTTGATGAGACGCGGGACGACAAAACGTTCGTAAAGCGTGGCCATGAACGGGACTTTAACGAATTGATGGCCTCTGGGGCGGATTTCCGCGGCGTCACCTATCACCGCTACCGACCGCAAAGAAGATGATTACAATCGACGGCGGGGATTGAACCAACATTCAGGCGTCCACCCATTGGGGCGCGACGCCGCGCCCAGGCTGACGCCGGGCCAGTAGCTGGAGCAGAACAATGAAGAAACAGGCCTTCATCGAACAGCGCTCGATCGACTACGTGCCGCAGGCGGAGCGCCACGGCAAGGTCTGGCACCTTTGGCCCGTCTGGTTCGCCGGTGACGCGCATCTCGCCACCATCGCCACCGGCGTCGTGGGTATAGCGCTGGGCGGCAACCTCGTCTGGACGGCCATCGCCGTGATGCTGGGCTGCGCGCTCGGCACGTTCTTCATGGCCTTCCACTCCACGCAGGGCCCGCAGCTCGGTCTGCCCCAGATGATCCAGTCCCGCCCGCAGTTCGGGTACGTTGGCGCCCTGCTGGTGTGGGGCGTCGCGCTCATCACTTACGTGGGCTACAACGCGTTCAATCAGGTGCTGGCGGCGGACACCATCACCACGCTTTAGGGCGGTGACCGTGCCGTCACCATCCAGGTGGTCGGTGTCCTGGCTGCGCTGCTCGCCGTGGTGGGCTACGACCTCATCCACCGCGCCCAGCGCGTCCTGGCATTCATTCTCATCGGCGCGTTGCTGGTCATGACGGTCCTCGCCCCCCGCTTCGAGTGGCCCGCAGCCCAGTTCGACCTCGCCGGCTTCCACCGCGGCGCCTTCCTTACTCAGCTCTTCGCCGCGGCTGCCTATCAGCTGTCGTGGTCCATCTACGTCTCCGACTATTCCCGCTACTTGCCGCGCGATGTGGGCGTACGGGCCTCGTTCTGGTGGACCTTCGTCGGCGCCTACATCGGCGGTGTCTGGACCATGCTCGTCGGCACCTTCGCAGCCGCCATGTTCCCCGCGATGGAACTGACCCCCGCCATCAAGGCCGCGGCGGACACGCTTCTGCCCGGTGCGGGCAAGCCGCTGCTGCTGGCGTCGCTGCTGGGCCTGGTGACGATGACCACCCTGAACTTCTATGGCGCCTCGCTGACGCTGCTGAGCGTCGCCGACTCGCTACGCCCGCTGCGCTCCACGGCTGCCAAGCGCGTCTTCACCATCGTGCTCGCCCTGCTCGGCTCGACGGGTATCGCTCTCGGCGCCTCGCACGACTTCGCACACGAGTTCGGCGAGTTCCTGGCCATCCTGCTGTATCTGTTCACGCCGTGGACGGCCATCAATCTCGTCGACTTCTACGTGGTCCGCAAAGGCCACTACTCCATCCGCGAGATCTTCAACCCGAACGGGTTGTATGGGCGCTGGAGCTGGCGAGGTCTGCTGGCCTACGGCGTTGGCTTCGTTTCCATGATTCCGTTCTTCAGTACGGGGCTGTACCGCGGCCCCGTTGCGGTTGCTTTGGGTGGCACGGACATCGCCATGCTGGTGGGGCTGCCGGTTTCAACCATCGTCTACCTGCTGGCCTGCCGTTCGTTGGACGTGGAGCGGGAAACGCGCCTGGCGGCGGAAGCGGACGTCGGGCTGGACTGAGCAGCAACGAAACGCCCGCCGATGGCGGGCTACGTGCGAATACGAAAAAGCCCGCTCGCAGCGGGCAACCTATGAAAACGAAAAAGCCCGCTTGCAGCGGGCTTTTTTCGTGCCGCGAGAGACGCGGCAGTTCCGGTTGGTAGCGGGGGCAGGATTTGAACCTGCGACCTTCGGGTTATGAGCCCGACGAGCTGCCAGACTGCTCCACCCCGCACCGGAGCCGAGAACTATACGGCCGATGCCACTCCCTGTCAACGAAAATGGCAAGAAACCTTTTCGTCGGTACCGAGGCGGGCGAACAGGTTTGCCGCCTGCGCCGACCCCGGCTGGAGATTACCCGGCTCTTACCCCGGGATGACAGCGCGGCACAGCGCCGTGAGCGGGCCGCTGATGATGCCAGCAGCCAGCACGGCCAGCGCATTGCCGCTGAGAACGATCCGCATGAGCGGGCTCGCCTGCAGCGCCGGAGCGCGATCTTCGGGCGCGTCGAAGAACATGACCTTGACGATACGCAGGTAGTAGTAAGCGCCGATGACGCTCGCCAGCACCGCCACGATGGCCAGCCACACCAGGTTGGCGTTCAGCACGGCCTGGATGACGTACAACTTGGCGAAGAAGCCGATGAAGGGCGGGACGCCGGCGGTGCTCATCATGACCATGAGCATCATCCAGGCGAACCAGGGGCTGCGCTGGGCCAGACCCTTGAAGTCTTCGATGCGGTCCGCTTCGAAGCCGGCACGCGACAGCAGGATGACCATGCCGAACGAAGCGGCCGCCATGACCACGTAGGCCACCGTGTAGTACAGCGACGCCGCGTAGCCTTCCTGAGTCCCCGTCAGAATGCCGAGCAGGATGAAGCCGACGTGGGAAATGGTGCTGTAGGCGAGCATGCGCTTGATGTTCGTCTGCGCAATGGCGACCACGTTGCCGACTGCCATCGACAGAACGCTGAGCACGATGAGCATGTCGCGCCACTCGTTGGCGAGGGGCCCAAGGCCCTCAGCCAGCACGCGCCACGCCAGAGCGAAGCTGGCGAGCTTGGGCACGGAACCCAGCAGCAGCGTCACGCTGGTGGGGGCGCCGTGGTAGACGTCCGGCACCCACTGGTGGAACGGCACGGCGCCGAACTTGAATGCGACGCCCACGATGATGAAGGCCAAACCGAACAGCAGGCCGATGTGCTTG
>JBEGRA010000077.1:0-4745 GCA_041180705.1 Pseudomonadota bacterium
CGAAACAACGTCACCACGCCGGATCTGGTGTCTGCGACGGGTTACTACGGTACCGACGGCAAGTTCTACGCCTACGAGATCGCCGTGACGAACCCCAGCAACGTGCTCGACCGGACGCCTCGCGCGACGATTACGGACGGCGACGTGCAGGACACCTTCGTGGCTGCCAATGACCGCGTGGTATCGCGTGGCGGTTGCTTGTTGCCCACTGGCAAGACTTCTGCGGTGGTAACGCTCGCCGGCGAAGTGGGCGGCGGCGTGTGGCAGACCTACGGCCAGGCCGTGTGCACTGTCATCGTGGCTGACGCCCCGTTCGGCCGCTGGAAGCTCGACGTGCCGCGCACGACGTTCGTGGGTAACCACGTGCCCTACCGCCTGCGCATCTCGATGGCAGGCACAACCGTGCCGCTCTACGACTTCATCGTGCCGCAGCAGCGCGTGGTAGCGATCATCATTCCTTGATTTCCTGACGCCGGAAATTCCGGGTTGCAGGAGAAGGCGGTCCCTTATCGGACCGCCTTTTTTGTTGCCTTGCTGGAAACGGCGGTGCCGACCAGTTCGGTTTCTGGCTGCGACAGTTTCAGGTGGTGGAAGGTGGCTTTGCGGTCCGCCTCCATGTCCAGCAACCGCAGGACGAGGACTTCGAGGTCGCGGTCTTCGCTCACGGCGCGTTCGGCGGCTGCAGCTACTGCGGCGAACGTGTCCACCGGTTGTCCGTCGATACTGATGATGACGTCGCCGAAGGCAAACCCGGCATCTTCGGCCCCCGAGCCACCGGCGACATCTTCGACGGCCAGCACTGGCCGCTGGAAGGCCCACCACTGAGCGTATTCCGGGTTTGCCGGCGCCAGCAGTGCGCCGGACAGCAGCACGCCACGGCGACGCGTGATCTGCGGTGCCAGAGGCAGGGTGCCGGAGATGGTCATCTCTTTCCCGCGACGCCGAACGAGGAAACTGGCGTTGCCGTCGAGACCACGCAGGGCGTCGACCATTTCGGTGTAGGTATTCACCTGGGTGGCCGGGCTGCCCACTGCCAGCACTTCATCGCCGGAACGCAGGGCGACATTGCCCTGCGGCAGGAAGTTCATTCCCACCCGGAGCGTCATCTCGCCCTCCGAGTTCATGGCGAAGGCCAGACGCGGGTCGGGCGGGGAGGGGTCCTTTCCCTCGGCCAGCAGCTGCACGATGCGGCAAGGGAAGCGCATGGGGACGGCGAGCGTGATGCCGTGGACGTCTTCCGTGTTCATGGTAAGGGTGGCGATGCCGATGACGGCACCGGTTTCCATGCTGAGGACCGGTCCGCCGGAATTGCCGTGGTTCACCGCGGCATCCATGGGGATGAGGTCCTGGCCAAAACGCGAAGTGGCCCCGGACACGATGCCGCGCGAGGCGTTGTAGCGGAAGCCCACCGGGTGACCGAGCACGCCGACGGGGTGGCCGGCACCAGGCGATGGCCCGCAGGCGAGAGGCGCGGCGGGGTGACTGCGAGCGTCTGCCGGGTCCACGGCGAGAATGGCTGCATCCACATGCGGGTCGACGTAGATGGCCGTGGCTTTGCTTTCCTTTCCGTCCACCCATTTCACGGTGAGGTCGCTGGGGGAATGGCCCGCGACATGGGCGTTGGTCACTACCCAACCGCGCGCTGCATCGACGAGAAAGCCCGTGCCGGTGCCGGCACCGCTTTCATCTTCGTAGAAGGCGGGCCCGATACTTGCGCTGACCTCGACGGTCCATTGCCGTGCGTTCGCGAAAATGGCTTCGGCACTGCCCGCCGCCGGTGTTGCCCCGGCGAAGCCGACCGACACCGGCGCCGCGCCGAGGAGCACGCCAGCAATAGCGGAAGAAACCGTGATACGAGGGAAGTGATGCATGCACGCGCTGCCAGACCGAGGTGGCAGGATGTTAACGCGGTGCTTGGACAAAATACGGCGAAAGCGCCGAAATGGCTCCCCGGGTTGGACTCGAACCAACGACCAAACGATTAACAGTCGTTTGCTCTACCGACTGAGCTACCGGGGAACGGTAGAGGGCGAACGCCCCTTCGGAAGCCCGCAAATTTACGCGAGGCTCTGCCCAGCGTCAAGCCCCCGTGAGTGCTTCGCGGATGCGACGCAGCGCTTCGCGAAGGGTGTCCAGGCTGCAGGCGAAAGACAGCCGGATGTGGCCGGGAGCGCCGAAGCCGCTGCCAGGGACTACCGCCACGCCGCCCGCTTCCAACAGGTGCTCCGCGAGCGCCGCATCGTCCGCGAAGCCACGGGCCGCCATCACTTCGCGAACATCGGCAAAGGCATAGAAAGTGCCTTGTCCGGGCAGGCAACGAATGCCCGGTATGGCGTTCAGTCCTGCCACCACGAAATCGTGACGTTCGCGGAAGGCGGCGTTCATGGTTGCCACGCACGCTTGGTCGCCATTCAGGGCTGCGGTAGCTGCGTGCTGGCTGATGGAGCAGGCGTTCGAGGTGCTTTGGCCTTGGACCGTGCCCATGGCTTTGATGAGTTCGACCGGACCGCCGCAATAGCCGATGCGCCAGCCCGTCATGGCGTAGCCTTTCGATACCCCGTTGATGGTGACGGTACGGTCGTACAGCGCCGGGCATGCCGTGACGAGGCTGCAGAACGGTTCCGTACCCCACCAGATATGCTCGTACATGTCATCGGTGCCGATGACTACCTGCGGATGACGCAGCAGAACCGCACCCAGCGCCTCCAGTTCCGCTCGCGTGTAGGCGGCGCCGGTCGGGTTCGAGGGGCTGTTCAGCAGCAGGAGCCGGGTTCGGGGCGTGATCGCGGCTTCGAGTTGCGCCGGCGTGATCTTGTAGCCCGACTCGGGGCCGGTCGGGAGCGTTACCGGGACACCATCGGCCAGCAGCACCATGTCCGGGTAGGACACCCAGTACGGGGCTGGAATGATGGCCTCGTCGCCGGGGTTCAGGAGCGCGAGGCAGAGGTTGTACAACGTTTGCTTGGCACCACTGGAGACGAGGATTTGCGGGCGGGTGTATTCCAGTGCGTTGTCGCGTCGGAACTTGGCGATGATGGCGTCCTTCAGTTCCGGGGTGCCATCCACGCTGGTGTAGCGGGTTTTGCCCTGCCGGATGGCGGCAACGCCGGCGTCCGCAATATGGAGCGGCGTGTCGAAGTCCGGTTCGCCCACCCCCAGCCCGATGATGTCGCGCCCCGCCGCCTGCAACTGGAGTACCCGGGTGGTCAGAGCCAGGGTAGGGGAGGGTTTGACGCGCTGGACGCGCCGGGAAACTTCGATGGGCACGGGGGAGTCCGGAAAGGGCATGCAACGCGAGTATCCTAGACGGTTATGACCCTTCCCCGCCAGCAAGATACCGCCCCCTTCCGCCTGCAAGCCGACTACACGCCGGCCGGCGACCAGCCCGAGGCCATCCGCCAATTGGTGGAGGGCATCGAGGATGGTCTGAAACACCAAACCCTGCTCGGCGTGACCGGCAGCGGCAAAACCTACACCATCGCGAACGTCATCCAGCGCATCCAGCGCCCGACGATCGTGATGGCGCACAACAAGACGCTGGCCGCACAGCTGTACGGCGAGTTCAAGGCCTTCTTTCCGGACAACGCCGTCGAGTACTTCGTTTCGTACTACGACTACTACCAGCCGGAAGCGTACGTGCCCTCGTCGGACACGTTCATCGAGAAAGACGCCTCCGTGAACGACCACATCGAACAGATGCGTCTTTCGGCCACGAAGGCCCTGCTGGAGCGTCGGGACTGCATCATCGTCGCCACCGTGTCGTGCATCTACGGTCTCGGTGATCCGCAGGCGTACTTGTCGATGGTGCTGCACTTGGTGCGTGGCGAGGAGATCGACCAGCGCAAATTGCTGAAGCGCCTGGCAGACATGCAGTACACCCGCAATGACATGGACCTGCACCAGGGCACGTACCGCGTGCGGGGCGACCTCATCGACATCTTCCCGGCCGAAAGCGAGCGGGAAGCGGTACGCGTCGAACTGTTCGACGACCGCATCGATACGCTCTGCTGGTTCGACCCGCTCACCGGTGAAACTTTGCGCAAGGTGGCACGCCTGACGGTATATCCGTCGTCCCACTACGTGACCCCCAAGGAACGTCTGGGCGTGGCGGTCGAGCAGATTCGTGAAGAATTGCATGGACGGCTTGCGGAACTGACGACTGCCAACAAGTTGGTGGAGGCGCAGCGGCTCGGGCAGCGCACGCAGTACGACATCGAGATGATCGGCGAACTGGGCTACTGCCCGGGCATCGAGAACTATTCACGGTACCTCTCAGGGCGTGCTCCCGGCGAGCCACCGCCGTGTCTGTTCGACTATCTGCCGGACGACTCGCTGCTCGTCATCGACGAGAGCCACGTGACGGTGTCGCAGGTAGGCGCCATGTATCGCGGCGACCGCTCCCGCAAGGAAACGCTGGTCGAATACGGCTTCCGCTTGCCCTCCGCTTTGGACAACCGTCCGCTGAAATTCGAGGAATGGGAACGGCTCTCGCCGCAAACCATTTTCGTTTCTGCCACGCCGGGCAAGTACGAAGGCGAACATTGCCGTGGTGCGGTCGTGGAACAACTCGTGCGCCCCACCGGACTGGTGGACCCGGAGGTGGAGATTCGTCCCGTGCGTACCCAGGTGGACGACGTGCTGGGCGAGATTCGCACCGTCGTGGCTCGCAACGAACGTGTGCTCATCACCACGCTGACCAAGCGCATGTCCGAGGACCTCACCGAGTTCCTGCACGAGCACGGCGT
>JBEGRA010000078.1:0-6375 GCA_041180705.1 Pseudomonadota bacterium
CCGTACTGATACCGGGGGGCCCGACGGGAAACAGGAACGGGATGCACAGCACCACCGTGAACAGCAGCAAGCCCTGCTCGCCGATCTGCGCCAGCAGTTGCCGCAGCGAGGTATGCCCTTCCTTCGCCAGCACCGCGATAGCCCCTTCCAGGGCAGCGGACAAGCTGGTTTCCGGATTGTGCAGTACGGCGGTCAAGAGCCCCCCAGTGGCAACGCAGGCAAGGGGACGATAGCATCCTGTGCCACCAAGGTGCCCGCCGGGCGCCCAGCTCATGACAGGACTCCCATGAACCACCGATATTTGGCCGCAGTCGCCGCCTGCCTGTTCACTTGGGGCGCCATGGCGCCCGCCCAAGCGGATGAAGGCATGTGGACCTTCGACAACCCGCCGCGCGCGCAAGTGAAGGCCCGCTACGGCGTGGACCTCGACGACGCTTGGCTCCAGCGGGTGCGCCTCGGCGCCGTGCGTATCGACGGCGGCTGCAGTGCCTCGCTGGTCTCGCAGGAAGGCTTGGTGCTGACCAACCACCACTGCGTGGAAAGCTGCCTCACGCAACACTCCACTCCCGCGACGGACCTGTATGCGAACGGCTTCGTGTCGCAGCGCCGGGAAGAAGAACTGAAGTGCGCCGGCGCCACGCTGTCGGTGCTCGTGGCCATGGACGACGTCACGGCGCAAGTTCAGGCGGCGACCAGCGCCGTGCCTGCTGCCGAAGCGAACGCCGCGCGCAAGAAAGCACTGACGCAACTCGAAGCCACTTGCGAAGCCACGGCCGCCGCGGACCCGAAGATCGGCCCGCGCAAGTGCGAAACGGTGCGTCTGTATCAGGGCGGCCAGTACTGGCTGTACCAGTACCACCGCTACACCGATGTACGCCTGGCGTTCGCACCGGAGATTGCGGCGGCCCAGTACGGCGGCGACGTGGACAACTTCCAGTTCCCGCGCTGGTGCCTCGACATGTCCCTGCTGCGCGTCTACGAAAACGGCGCACCGGCCAAGACACCGAACGCCCTGCGCATCAACTTCAAGGGCGCACCGGAAGGGGCTCCCGTCTTCGTCGTCGGCCATCCCGGCAGCACGCAGCGCCTGCTCACCGTGTCGGACCTCGACTTCCTGCGCGAAGTGACGCTGCCCGGTGCGCTGTTCCGCAACCAGGAACTGCGTGGTCGCTACATCCAGTTCTCCAAGCTGGGCGGCGAACAGGCGCGCATCACCGAAGAGCCGCTGCTCTCCCTGGAAAACGGCATCAAGGTGCGCCGCAAGCAGAACGACGCGCTGCTGGATGAACGTTTCATGGCCACGAAGCGTGCCGAAGAGGCCAAGCTGCGCGCGGCCGTGGCGGCGAACGCGGCTCTCGCGGCAGAGCTTGGCGACCCCTGGGCCATGAACGCTGCCGCCAATGCGGCCTACCGCAACCTCTACCTCGACTACACCCACCTTGAAGGCGGCGCCGCCTTCGGTGGCAGCCAGTTGTTCGGCCATGCGCGCCGACTCGTGCGTGCCACGGCGGAGCGCGAGAAGCCGAACGACCAGCGTCTGCGCGAATACACCGATACGCGCCTGCCTGCCGTGGCCGCGGCGGTCGCGGCGGCTTCGCCCATCCCGCTGGAACTCGAGCGCCTGCGTCTCGTGTTCGGTCTGGAACGCGCCCGCGAACTGCTCGGCCCCGACCATCCGTTCATCCAGCAGGTGCTGGGCCGCGAATCGCCGGACGCATTGGCCGCCCGCGTACTCGCCGGCACCACGCTCGCGGATCCGGCAGCCCGCAAGGCGCTGTACGAAGGCGGCAGCGCGGCAGTGGCGGCGTCCACGGACCCGCTCATCGTGCTGGCACGTTCCATCGACGACGCCTCGCGCACACTGCGCAAGCGCTACGAAGACGAAGTGGAAGGCCCCAGTGCCATCGCGGCCGAGAAGATTGCCAAGGCCCGCTTCGCGGTGCTGGGCACCGGCACGTACCCCGATGCCACGTTCACGCTGCGTCTCTCGTACGGCGCGGTGCAGGGCTGGGAAGAGCAAGGCAAGCCGGTGGTGCCGTTCACCCGGTTCGGCCGCGCCTTCGAACGCCACACCGGTGAAGCCCCCTTCGCATTGCCGAAGCGTTGGCTGGATGCCAAGGCGCAGCTGGACCTCGACACGCCTTACGATTTCTCGAGCACCAACGACATCATCGGCGGCAACAGCGGCAGCCCGGTGCTGAACGCGAAGGGTGAAGTCATCGGCTTGGCGTTCGACGGCAACATCCACAGCATTGCCGGCGCCTTCGGCTACGACCCGGTGATGAACCGCACCGTGTCCGTGCACACGGCGGCGATGAAGGAAGCGCTGGGCAAGGTCTACGGCGCCAAGACGCTGCTGGCCGAACTCGAGCGCCGCTGAGGCCTATTCGGGAACGACCAAGCGGACGCCGTCGAACTGCACGGCGTCTGCTCCCGGGCTCGCCTGCCAGCGGCCCAGATGCTCTTCGTTCAAGGGTGGCAGCCCCGCGCCACGGGGCTGGCTGCGCACTACCTGACTGGGGGGCAAAGAATGCCCTTCCCGCAAGTTCGCATCCACCAGCTCCAGCGAACGCTCCAACCAGGCATTCAGCGGCACATAGCGTTCGCCCATGCCCGGCAGCCCGAGATAGCCATCGAAATGCTGCGCGTGCGGTACCTCGTAGTAACGCAGCCCCAACGCGCCCTGACGACGAGCCAGCGCGTAATACGCGCGCGCACTGTGGTTCACCTGAATGAGGGCATCGGCGCGACCATGCACCATGGCGACCGGTCGCTCATCGAGGCAGCCACTCATGGTCGCCTCTTGCAGCCCCTGTTGCACACGCCCACTCAGCGCGTCCCCTGAAACTTCGCGATCGGCCAGCGCGCGGAACTGCAGGGCCAGCGGCATACTGCCGCCATTCACGTTCACTTCCGGGCCGCCAGCGAACGCGGGGGCCAGGGCGTTCACCCCCAGCGTGGGCGCGAGCCCACCCGCATCGCACCAGGCACGCGCCAGTTCTTCCCGCTGCAAAGCACGCGGCGCACCTGCGGCATCCGTGGCGGCAAAGCGGACGCCGTATGGAGTCTCGCCGGGCGACAGCCGCGCATAGGCCATGGTGTAGCCATAGGACATGCCGGGCCAGACGAAGCCGCCCACGTTGAAGCCACCCAACGCCAGCGCTTCGCTTCGCGCACCCCCTGCCAGCAAGTGTTCGTGCGCCAGCGCCGCATGAGTGGCCACATCCGCGCACGGCAACAATCCCGCTGCCACCATCGCTTCGCACCACTGCAGCAGCAGCGGCAAGGAAGCTTGAATGGCTGGCGCGAACGGCGCATCCATCGGCAGGCCATTGGCCAACGCCGCCGGCTGCCACAGGAAATGCTCGGTGCCGTAGTCGAACAGGCTGCGACCGGGCGCCACGATATCGCGCCCTTCGCTGACCACCGTCAGCCCTGCGGTACGCCCGGCGACGATGACGTTCGGCTCCGACACGGCAGCGCCATCGATCCAACGCTCGGCATCACTTTCCAGCGCGCGCAGTACCGTCGCCCCGCCATTCGAAATGCCGGCGGCCAGAATGCGCACCGCCGAAGGCGCAAAGGCATGCGCGGCCAGGCTCGGTGGAAATTCCGCGCGCAGCCACTGCAAAGCCGCATCGATGCCCTGCAGCAGGAAATCTCCCCATAAACGCTCGGGGTTGATGCCGGCCTGAGGGTGGCGGAACAGAACGGTGTGCGGTGGCAACGTGCTGTCAGCCAGCGCGGGCAGGAACATGGCCCAAGGGTCATCACGGTCTGCAGTGAGCGTGCCATCAATACGCACGCCAAGGCCGCTGTCCAAGTCGAAAAGACCCGAACCCGTGCCCTTGTCGGAAAGCAACAGCGCGTAGCCTTTCGCCAAGGCCCACGGCCCCGCAATGGGCAAGCCGCCGTAGATGCCGCGCGAACCACTGGCCGCGGCAGCCACGAGCACGGGGCGCCGCACGTCGAAATTTTCCGGAATGAGCAGGCAGGCGGTATGACGCCCCACACCGTCCGGCCCTTCGAGAGCGCCGAGATACTCCACGCCGGAGCAACGCTGACCTGGCGCCAAACCAAAGCAGCGTCCATAACCGCCGGCCGCGCTCACGTCCTGCAGGCTGCGGTAATTCGCATGGATGGCCCGCCGACGCAGTTCTGCAGGCGTCGGCTGGGCAGGGTCCGCAAAGCCGGGAGCCGCGCCACGCAAACCCTCAAGGCCCAATCCGGCTGTCAGCAGATCGTCCGGCGCTGCCACCACGGTGCGGCGTATTGGCCCGAGAATGCGCGCACGAGGGTTGGTGGCAGTCATGCCGGAATTGTAATGCGCGGTTCCGTCAGCGCACGGTGTAGTGCAACACGCTCCAACTCGTGACGAACACGGCAGCGGCTGCACCGACGGCAACGCCCAAAGGCCGCCAGCCCAGCTGCGGCAGACGCCGGAAGGAAATGCCGAGCCCGACGCCCGCCATCCCGGTCGTCAACGCGAATTCCGAAGCCGTGGCAGCCCACTGGCCGAAGTGCGTCCAGGCCTCCGCCGGAAACCACCCTGCCGAAGCACCGGCATCGCCGGCATTGCGCAGCAGCACCATGCCCAGGAACCAGAGGATGAACACCGGAATCGCCGCAAACCGTGGTGCCGCTGCACTTTCGCCGGGACCACGGTTCCAGAGGGCCAATGCAGGCAACAGCACCACGAGCACGAGGTTGCGCAGCAATTTCGTGACCGTCGCCGCCGCGAGTGCACCCGGCAAGCCGAAGGCCTGCTCGTAGACGAGGCCGGAACCAACGACCTGCGAAGTATCGTGAATGGTCGTACCCAACAGCAGACCCGCCGCCACGGTATCCGGACCGAACCCCGTGAACGCCAACCACGGATAAACGAGCATGCCGGTCATGCCCACCAGCACCACGCAGGCCAGGGCATAACCGGTTTCTTCACTGCGTGCGCGCAATAAAGGCGAAGCCGCGACGATGGCAGTGCAGCCGCAGATGCTGGTACCAATCGCCATCAACAACGCGAACTCGCGTCGCATGCCGGCCAGGCGTGCCAGCAGCAGCGCCGTACCAGTGGCAACGAACAGGCAGATGGCCACCAATGGCAGCGCGCGCAGCGCAATGCCGGCACTGCTGGCGAAGGAGAGCTTCAAACCGACCAGCACGATGCCCAGCCGCAGCAACGTACTGGCAGCGAATTCGGCACCAGTGCTGACATGACGGAACATCGCACCGGACTGCCCGATGGCCAAGCCGCAGAGCAAGGCGAGCAATACCGGCCCTACCGGGGAATGCGCCATGCCGAAAACCACCCGCCCGACCAAAGTCGAGAACGCTGTGGCCAAGGCGGCAATCAACAGCGCCAGGCCCACACCCGGCAAGCGACGGGTCAGTTGCGGTACGTCCGTCACTTGCCTTCAGCCGCAAACACGCCCTGCACGATGCGGTCGATGACGACCGCACACAACAGGATGGCGATGCCCGCGAGGATGCCGCGACCGCTCGCCGCGTATTGCAACGACTCCAGGACCACGGACCCCAACCCCTGCGCACCGACGAGGGCCGCCACCACGACCATCGACAGGCACATCAGCAGCGTCTGACTGACGCCCGCGAGAATGGACGGGCGCGCCAACGGCAACTCGACGCCGTACAGCAATTGCCACTCGGAGGCGCCGTACGCTCGCGCCGCTTCGCAGATTTCCGCGGGTACCTGCTGGATGCCCAGTGCCGTGAGCCTCACCATCGGGGGCAAGCCGAAACACAGCGTTGCCACGACGCCCGGCGGCGTACCCGTTCCCAGAAACGCGATGGCGGGAATGAGGTACACCATCGCCGGCATGGTCTGCATCAAATCCAGCACGGGACGCGCGACACGAAACGCGCGCGGGGAGCGGCCGCACCAGATGCCCAGCGGCAAGCCGAGCAAAATGCAGCCGGCGGCGGCCGTGACCACGAGCGCCACCGTCTGCATGGACAGTTCCCACAGACCGATGACGCCGATGTAGGCAACGGCACCGCCCGTCAAAACGGCAACGCGCCGGCCCGCCGCGTGCCAGGCCCCCACCACGAACACGACCATCGTCACCATCCATGGCGTGGACACCAGGACAGTCTCCAAGGCATGGACCACGAAGCGGATGCCGTCGCGCATGCCATCGAAAAAGCCCGAGGCATGGGAATAGAGAGCCGCAAAGCCGGCGTCTATCCAGCCCGCCAGCATCGACGCCAGCGCGCCACCCACCGGCACATGCAGCAACACTGCCGGCACGCCGGTGGCCGTATAGCGATAAACCGTCAGCGGATAGAGGAGCAGCAACAAGGCCATCGCCAGCCACAGGCGCCGCACCTCGAAGCCGGCACCGGGTTCAGGCCGTG
>JBEGRA010000079.1:0-8879 GCA_041180705.1 Pseudomonadota bacterium
CCAAACATGTTGATATTTCAATGTTTTCGCAGCGCAACAGACATGCACCACTATCTGCCTTCCAGCCGCGCCCACGTACGACTTAGCGTCGTGCTTCCGCTCCTTACCGGGCGGTCGGGGCACGGCGTGCACGTCTGAAGGGGTCTTTTCCGGTTCCATCCGGGTCCACCCCAGGCGACAACCACGGAAATCCATGCCCCGCAGCGGCCACCAGGCCCGGTGCGGGGTTTTTTTTGACTTGTGAATCACGCGTACGCAATGACGCAACAACGGGAGCAACCATGCGCATTTATTCGCAGAAAGATGTCGACCGCAAAGCCCTCAAGGGCGCCACGATTGCCGTGGTCGGCTATGGCAGCCAGGGCCGTGCCCACGCGCTGAACCTGAAGGAAAGCGGCTTCGACGTCGTCGTCGGCGTGCGCAAGGGCGGCGACAGCTGGAAGAAGGCGAAGAAGGACGGCCTCCGCGTTGCCGCTCCCGCCGACGCCGTGAAGGGTGCCGCGCTCGTCGCCATCCTCACTCCGGACCTGGCCCAGCCGGCCGTGTACACGGAAGTGGAAAAGAACCTCGCGCCGGGCACTGCGCTGCTGTTCGCCCACGGCTTCAACATCCACTTCAAGCAGATCAAGCCCCGCAAGGACCTCGACGTCGTCCTCATCGCGCCGAAGGGCCCCGGTGATCTCGTCCGTCGCCAGTACCAGCAGGGTCGCGGCGTGCCGTGCCTCATCGCCGTGGCGCAGGACGCCACCAAGAAGGCCAAGGCCGTGGCTCTCGCCTACGCCCACGGTATCGGCGGCACCCGCGGCGGTGTTCTCGAGACCACCTTTGCCGAAGAGACCGAGACCGACCTGTTCGGCGAGCAGGCCGTGCTGTGCGGTGGCGCCACCCACCTCGTCATGAAGGGCTTCGAAGTCCTCGTCGAGGCCGGCTACCAGCCGGAAGTGGCCTACTACGAAGTGCTGCACGAACTGAAGCTCATCGTCGACCTGCTCCACGAGGGCGGCCTGGCGAAGATGCACCACTTCATCTCGGAAACGGCCAAGTGGGGCGCTCTCGTCAGCGGCCCGCGCGTCGTCAACCGTGCCGTGAAGGCCGACATGAAGAAGGTCCTCAAGGACATCCAGACGGGCAAGTTCGCCCGTGGCTGGATCCGCGAGAACAAGACCGGCAAGAAGAAGTACGACAAGCGCATGAAGGCGGACCTCACCCACCCGATCGAGAAGGTGGGCAAGGACCTGCGTTCGCGCATGCCGTGGCTGGAAGCGGGCCGCTAAGGTCCAACCGCGTGGCGGCCCGGATTGCCGGGCCGCCCGCATCTCGAAAGGAGTTTCGCTGATGACCACTTCGGACCGCGACGCGAACCGCGTCCTGATCTTCGACACCACGCTGCGTGACGGCGAGCAGTCTCCGGGCTGCAGCATGACGCTGCCGGAGAAGCTTCGGGTCGGACGGGCGCTTGCGGACCTTGGCGTGGACATCATCGAGGCTGGCTTTCCGGTAGCTTCCAAGGGCGACTGGGAGTCCGTGAACACCATCGCGCGTGAAGTGCATGGGCCGGTCATCGCGGGCCTCGCCCGCTGCAACGCCGAAGACATCGACCTCTGCTGGAAAGCCGTGAAAGATGCCGCCAAGCCGCGCATCCATGTCTTCCTGGCCACCAGCGCCATCCATCGCCAGTACCAGCTGAACATGGCGAAGGACGAGATCATCAAGACGGCCGTGGCCGGCGTGGCCCATGCCCGCTCGCTGTGTGCCGACGTGGAGTTTTCCACCGAAGACGCCTCGCGTACGGAACTCGAGTTCCTGGCGGAAGTGGTCGAGGCCGTCATTGCGGCCGGTGCCACCACCATCAACGTTCCCGACACCGTGGGCTACGCGGTGCCCGAGGAATACGGTGAAATCTTCCGTTACCTGAAGCAGAACGTGCGCGGCATCGACCCGGTCGTGCTGTCCGTGCACTGCCACAACGACCTCGGCATGGCCGTGGCCAACAGCCTCGCCGGCGTCATGGGTGGCGCGCGCCAGATCGAATGCACCATCAATGGCATCGGCGAGCGCGCGGGCAACGCGGCGCTCGAGGAAATCGTCATGGCGATGCGCGTGCGCGACCAGTTCTATGGTCTGCACACGAACATCAACAGCCAGAAGCTTTACCCGGCCAGCCGTTTGCTCAGCAGCATCACCGGCATGCCCATCCCGCGCAACAAGGCCATCATCGGCGAGAACGCCTTCGCGCACGAAAGCGGCATCCACCAGCACGGCGTGCTCAAGAACGCGAGCACCTACGAGATCATGCGGCCGCAGGATGTCGGCCTGAACCGCAACAGCCTCGTGCTGGGCAAGCACAGCGGCCGTGCGGCCTTCCGCGACCGCGTGAATACGCTGGGCTTCGAACTCACCGACGGTGAGCTCAACCGCGTCTTCGAAGACTTCAAGGCGCTGGCGGACACCAAGAAGGAGCTGTTCGATGGCGACATCGAAGCGCTGGTGCTGCGCCTCGCGCACGGCAATACGGCGGTCGCCGCCAGTTGGTCGCTCGGCACCATGTGGACTTCCGCTACTTCCGGCGCGCAGGCCTCGGCGGTGGTGCGCCTTGCCCACAGCGACGGTCGGCAGCTGGAACAGGGTGCTACCGGCGACGGCCCCATCGATGCCACCTTCAAGGCCATCGAACTGGCCACCGGTATTGCGCCCAAGCTGACGAAGTACGAAGTGCGTAGCGTTTCCGAGGGCGAAGACGCGCAAGGCGAAGCGGTAGTGACGGTGGAACTGAACGAGCGCACCTATCGCGGCTCGAGCCTGAGCACCAACATCATCGAATCCAGCGCACATGCCTTTCTGGACACCATCAACCAGATCATCGCCAGCCAGTCGAGCGAACGCGGCCAGGGACGCCGCCTGACGCAGACGACGGCGACGGTCTGAAGAGGAGCGGAACCCCATGGCAAAGACAATGTTCGAAAAGGTTTGGGAACTGCATGAAGTGGTTCCCGAGACCGCCGACACCCCGGCAGTGCTGTTCATCGACCTGCACCTGACGCACGAGGTGACTTCACCGCAGGCGTTCACGCTGCTGCGTGAAAAGGGCCTGCCGGTGCGTCGCCGCGACCTCACGTTCGCGACCATGGACCACTCCACGCCCACCACCACCGATCAGGTGTTCGGCGGCGTCCCCATCAAGCTCGCCTCGGCCCGCGGTCAGGTGGAGCAGTTCGAGCGCAACTGCGCCGACTTCAACGTCGAGCTGCTCGGCCTGCAAGACCACAAGCGCGGCATCGTGCACATCATCGGCCCGGAAATGGGTCTTACCCAGCCCGGCAAGACCATCGTCTGCGGCGACAGCCACACCAGCACCCACGGCGCCTTCGGTGCGTTGGCGTTCGGTATCGGCAGCACGGAAGTCGGACATGTGTTCGCCACGCAGTGCCTGCTCCAGCGCAAGGCCAGGACGATGGCGGTGAACGTCGAGGGCACGCTCGCCCCTGGCGTTTCCGCCAAGGACGTGGTGCTCGCCATCATCAACGAGATCGGCGTGTCGGGCGGTACGGGCCACGTGCTCGAATATCGCGGCAGCACCATCCGCGCCATGTCGATGGAAGAGCGCATGACCGTGTGCAACATGTCCATCGAGGCCGGTGCCCGTGCGGGCATGATCGCTCCCGACGAAACCACCTTCGCCTATCTGCAGGGCCGCGAGCGCGCGCCGCAGGGAGCAGCTTGGGATGCAGCCGTCGCCGCATGGCGCAACCTCGCCACGGATGAAGGGGCCCGCTTCGACCGCGAAGTGCATATCGACGCCACCAAGATTCGTCCGATGGTCACTTATGGCACCCACCCGGGCATGAGCATTGCCATCGGCGATACCGTGCCCGTACGCGAAGGCGACGCTGTCTACGCAGCTTCGCTCGCCTACATGGGTCTGCAGCCCGGACAGGCGGTCACCGATGTTCCCGTGAACGTGGTGTTCGTCGGCAGTTGCACCAATGGTCGCTTGTCGGACTTGGAAGAGGTGGCGAGCGTACTCCGTGGTCGCAAGGTGGCACCGGGCGTGCACATGCTCATCGTCCCAGGTTCGCAGCAGGTGAAGCGCGAGGCGGAAGCCCGTGGCCTGCATGAAGTGTTTGCGGCGGCGGGTGCGGAGTGGCGCGAGAGCGGTTGTTCAATGTGCCTCGGCATGAACGGCGACACCGTGGCCAAGGGGCAGTACTGCGTCAGCACGTCCAACCGCAACTTCGAGGGCCGCCAGGGCGTGGGTTCCCGCACCCTGCTCGCCTCGCCTCTCACTGCTGCAGCCTCGGCCGTCACCGGCCGCGTCACCGACCCGCGTTCGTTGCTGGCCTGACCCGGCACCACGGAGACCGACATGGAACCCATCCGCATTCTGCGTTCCCGCACGGTGGTCATGGCCACCACCAACATCGACACGGACCAGATCATCCCGGCCCGTTTCCTCACCACCACCACGAAGGAAGGCCTGGGTGCCCAGCTTTTCGCGGACTGGCGCTACGACGCCAGCGGTGCGCCGAAGCCCGATTTCATCCTGAACACGCCCGCAGCGCAGGGCTGCCAGGTGCTGGTCGCCGGTCGCAACATCGGTTGCGGCTCCTCGCGCGAACACGCCCCCTGGGCGCTCGTCGATTTCGGCTTCCGCGCTGTCATCAGCACCGAGATTGCGGATATCTTCCGCAACAACTCGCTGAAGAATGGGCTGCTGCCGGTCATCGTCGATACCGCGACGCACGAGTGGCTGCTCGCCAACCCCGGCGTGGAAGTCACGCTGGACCTCGAGTCGCGCGAGCTTGGCCTGCCCGATGGGCGCAAGGTCACTTTCCCGGTGGAAGCCTTCGCTCGCTTCTGCCTGCTGAACGGCACCGACGAACTGGGATATCTGCTCGGCCAGGGTGACGCCATCGCCGCCTACGAAGCGCGCCACGGCAAGCAGGCTGCAGCATGAAGGCCGTCATTGCTGTCCTCGCCGGCGACGGCATCGGCCCGGAAATCGTTGCCGAGGCCGTGAAGGTCATCCGCGTCGTCGAGGCCAAGTATGGCCACGAGTTCGAGATGCCCGAAGCCCTCTTCGGTGCCGTGGCCATCGACGCCACCGGCTCTCCGCTACCCCCGGAGACCCTCGCTCTGGCTGAACGTGCGGATGCCATTCTCTTCGGCGCCGTCGGCGATCCGCGCTTCGCGGACCCCAATCTGAAGGTCCGTCCGGAACAGGGCATCCTGGGTCTGCGCAAGGCTTTGGGCCTGTATGCGAACCTCCGCCCCGTCGCCATCCACGATGCCATCGTGGACGTTTCGCCGCTCAAGCCCGAGTACCTCAAGGGCGTCGACATCATGGTCGTGCGCGAGCTCACCGGCGGCATCTACTTCGGCGAGAAGACCCGTACTGCGGACACCGCCTCGGACCTCTGCACTTACAGCGTGCCCGAGATCGAACGCGTGGTTCGCGCTGCCGCGCGCCTCGCCCGCGGCCGCCGCAAGAAACTCACGTCAGTCGACAAGGCCAACGTCATGGAAACCTCGCGCTTGTGGCGCGCGGTCGCCACGCGCGTCATGGCCGAAGAATTCCCGGACGTGGCGGTGGACCATATGTACATCGACGCCGCCGCCATGCACCTGCTGCGCCGTCCGTCGGACTTCGACGTCATCGTCACGGAAAACCTGTTCGGCGACGTTCTGACGGACGAAGCCGCCATGCTGCCTGGTTCCTTGGGCTTGCTTCCCTCCGCCTCGCTGGGCACGGGCACCAAGGGCATCTACGAGCCCATTCACGGCTCGGCCCCGGACATCGCGGGCCAAGGCATCGCCAACCCCTACGCCACCATCCTCAGCGCCGCCATGCTGCTGCGGTTGTCGTTGGGGCTGGAAGCCGAAGCCGCTGCCGTCGAGGCTGCAGTGGCGGGCGCTATCGCTGCGGGGATACGCACCGCGGATATGCGTCCGAGTGGCAAGCCTGCCAGCACCAGCGAGGCTGGTGCGGCAGTGCTCTCCCGGCTGGCCTAGCGCGCCGCAGGCTGTAACCAGCGGCGCAGCCAGGTATCAGCGCCGCTTGGTGCCTTTTGGCGGCGCCGCGTTCGCGGCGGCCGTCACCGGTGCCGGGTCCACGCCCAGCAGGGTGGCCCCGGCAATCTTGAAGAACACGTCGGTGTTGTCCAACACGCCGTGGAACAAATTGCCGCCCAGTCCGTCCGCCGTCAGCGGCACGTCCGTGGCCGTGTGGGTAGCGACGGAATCCGGAACCTGCCCCAGGAAAAACAGTCCACCCTGCGTGTCACGCGTTTCCAGCCGCTCCTGCCCCGCCGTTGCCCCGTAGTTCGGCGCCGCCCCCGGGGATACCGGACCACCTTCCGACAACGGGCGCGCGTTGGTCACCCAGTCCTCGTACCGGTCCGCATTGGCCCCGTAGCCCACCAGCAACTTCCCGTCGATTTCCGTGGTCTCGGGGAAACCATCCGGGGCAATACGATAGTGTGGAAAGCGAGCCTGCTCGTACGTACCCACGACCCCGTCCCGGAGCACACCTACGCCTCCCCCTTTGGCCGCGCGCTTGGCAAGTTCCGCCGCACTGACGCGCGAACCGCCGATCAAAGACACGCCAGCCGTTTCATGGTCTGCAGTAACAACAACGAGCGTGTCCGAATGCTTGGCCGCGTACGCCCGCGCGACCGCGATGGCGCGATCGAACTCGATGGCCTCCAGCAACCAGCGCTCCGAGTCCATGGCATGCGCCTGTTTGTCGATGCTGGCGCCTTCCACCAGCAATACGAAGCCCTTGGGCGCCGCACGGTCCATGACGGACAAAGCCGAACGCGTCATCTCATCGAGCATCGGTTGGTCCGGCAGGCCATAGTCCGTCACCACGGTGCTGGTGCCGCGGCGCCCGCCGATCTTGTCGAGCGCGACGTTCATGTTCGAGTAAGCGAACAAGCCCAGCACTTGGGTCGTGTCTGCGGGCAGCGCAGACAACTCCGTGGCGTTCGACACGTAGTGGAAGCCCGCCTTGGTGAAGTCGCCGATGAGATCGCGCTGCGGGTCGAGTGCGCCCGTGGGAACGCCCCAAGCCGCTGCGTGTTCCGGTGACAACTGCATGTCGCGGTCTGTGGTGCGCGCCGAACCGGGTGTGGACGCTGGCAGGAACCAGCGACGACCACCACCCATCAGTACAGCGAGGCCGGTTCGCGAGCTTTCATCGAGGAACTGGTCGACGATACCCGTGCCATAGCGTCGCTTTTCCGTATGAATGGAGGTGCCCGCCGGTGTCGCATCCTCGACATCGGCGGTAGTCACGACACCGAGACGGAACCCTAACTTGCGGTGCAGATACGCCGTGATGTACTCGATGCGCGGGTTATCGAACGCATCGTTGGTGTCGTCTGGAAACACGCCGACGGTTTCATTGCGGTGCTTGTTGCCGCTGAAATAGGAGGACATGCCGGGTGCGCTGTCGGTGACGATGCCATCCAGCGACGAAGTATTGACGAAGGCCGTATTCGGCATGTCCATGGCCAACTTGCCGCGCGCCTTGCCCTGGTCGATGCCGCGCAACATGATTCGCGCGCCAGTGCGCTGCGCAGCGCCCATGCCGTCGCCGAGCATGAAGATGACCTTGCGCACCTTGCGTCCCGCACCTTCAAGCGCCTGCACGCGGAACTCGCCCGCCGCGCGGACTTTCTGGCCGTCGGACTGCACGGCTTCCACTTCGAGCAGGTAATCACCGGCAGTGTCGGGTGCGGCAATGCCGCGCAGCGACGCCACGGTCGTACCCGAGGGCAGTTCCTTCCAGAGGCCGGTCGTCGCGGTTTCTGCCTTGCCACCCCTTACCGGCTTGCCGTCGACAAAGAACTGCACTGCCCCGATGGTCTGCCCGGCATCGGGCACTAACGTGGCCTGCAGGTCCAGAAACTGGCCCGGCAGGAAGCGGGCCAACATGACGCCGTCAGCACCCGCGCGCTCCGCACCGCTGAACAGATAGGAAGGTGGTGTAAGGCGAAAAACCTTGGGAGCCGCCTGCGTCAACGGAGACACGGCAGCCAACACCAGCAACCCGAAGGCCTTGGGCCAGGAATAACGCAGGTTCATTTCAACACTCCAGAGACTGCGGACCAGTCGAGTTGCAGGCGGACGAGCGAACGGCGCCCGTCGGGTTCATCCCGGTCGCCAACACCGAGAACGCCTTCGACCATGAGGATACCCGGAACGAAGGGTACGAGACGATTGCCCAACGCGGTGGGCATATGCACGGTGACCAAGGTGGGCGGAAGATCGTCGGCAGCGCCATCGGCTTGCTCGGCGAGCGTTGCAGGAAACGACGCAAGAAAAAAAACGCCGGGCTGCGGTGAATCATGCAGGACCATATAGCCGAACATCCGCACCCTCGAACCATCGAGGCCGAGCAGCTGCGGTGTGGGTTCCAGGCCGCGCGGCCCGACAGGCATGCGAAAGAACTGTTCGAAACGCAACACGGTGGTGCCGTTTGGCACAGGGAGCGGCGGCGCCGGTGCCTGCAACCGGTGCACTACCGGCAGATCTTCCACGGCCCAGGGGCGAGCGGCAGCGCCATGCGCCTCCACGGCACCGGCGAACCCCAGCAGCAAAAACAAGAGCAACCAACACCGCATGGCGGGAGTATAACGCCCGCCGGATGTCAGTTTCCTTGCAGCGGACGCTTAGCGCTGGATGCGGGACAAGCCGGCTGCCAAATCCGCAAGCAGATCGTCGGCGGCTTCGATGCCGACCGACAGACGCAGCAGCGAATCCGTGATGCCGGCGCGTTCGCGGGCAGCCGCGTCCATGGCAGCGTGGGTCATGGATGCGGGATGCGCAACCAGACTTTCCACACCCCCCAGGCTCTCGGCCAACGAGAAACATTCCAG
>JBEGRA010000080.1:0-16845 GCA_041180705.1 Pseudomonadota bacterium
AGGTTCGCCAGTTGGGTGATGCCGCCCGGGTCCATCCCGACCATGGAGCGCATGCGCTGGTTCATCTGCTGTTGCTGCTGCAGGAACAGCCGCAGGCTCTGCTCCAGATACTGGCCGATGAACCCCTGCATGGTGCCGCCGTAGCTGCGGATGACCTGGGCCAGGAAATCTTCGCTCATGACCGGTTCGCCCCGTTCCTCCTGTTCCGCGATGACTTGCAGCAGCACAGCGCGGGTGATGTCGCCCCCGGTCTTCTTGTCACGCACCACGAATGCCACCTTCTCCAGGACGAGACGACGGATATCCGCCATGGCGACATAGCGGCTCTCGACCGTGTCGTACAGGCGGCGATTCGGATACTTGGTGATGACGCGGGGTTCAGACATGGAGGCTCCCGTCGGTAGCCGGATGTTACACCCGCCGGCCCTGCTCAACGCAAGTGAACGGCGGACAGGCCGTGCAGGGGCTGCGGGTTCCAATGACGGATAGCCCAGTCGAGTATCTCTGGGGGGGCTGTCAGTTCGGCCGGTGGTGAGCACTGCCGAAGCAGTTGCAGTGCCAGGCGCAAGGCGGTGGCGGGGGGCATGTCCGCCACGGCCTGGCTGCTGCGGGACTTCGCGAGCTTCGCGCCGTCGGGTTCGACGACAAGCGGGACGTGGGCGTAGCTGGGGTGGGGCAAGCCCAGCAGGTGCTGCAGGAAGAGTTGCCGGGAGGTGTTGTCCAGCAAATCCATGCCACGCACGACGCGGGTAATGCCCTGAGCGGCGTCGTCTACGACCACGGCCAACTGGTACGCGTGGAACCCGTCCTTGCGGCGGACCACAAAGTCGCCGACCTCCGTTTCCAGTGCCTGGCTTTGCGGGCCCTGCCAGTCGTCCCACCAATGCAAGGCGCCTGATTCTTCAGTATTTACCCGCAGGGCTACCCCGACTCCGGGGCGCGGAGAGCCGGGGGCGAGCAGGCCCGTGCGACGACAAGTACCTGGATAAGTGCCCTGATAATCTCCGCGACCGCATCGACAGGCGAATAGCAAACCCTTAGACTGGAGAATATCCAGAGCATTTTCATAGGCTTGCAGGTTTTTTGACTGAACCAGCACAGGTTCAGGCCAAAGGAAACCGAGAGATTTAAGGCTGCTGTAAATACGATCTGAGGCGCCGGGGATGGCACGCGCCTCGTCGATGTCTTCCAATCTCAGAAGCCAGTCATCACCACGATTGCGGGCATCGAGATAGCTGGCCAATGCAGCCACCAGGGACCCGAGATGCAGGTCCCCGGTGGGCGAGGGGGCGAAGCGCCCCCTGCCGGCCGACACCTCAGCCCCGGTAGCGGTCGTCGCGGTCGCCGTACTGGCGCTCACGACGTTCGCGGCGCTCCTGCGCCTCGAGGCAAAGCGTGGCGACGGGCCGCGCTTCCAGGCGCTTGACGCCAATCTCCTCGCCGGTCTCGAGGCAGTACCCGTAAGTGCCGTCCTCGATACGCTTGATGGCTTCGTCGATTTTCCGGATGAGCTTGCGCTCGCGGTCGCGGGTGCGCAGTTCCAAACCGAACTCCGATTCCAGCGTCGCGCGGTCATTCGGGTCGGGCGGGTTCGCGGCCTCGTCCTTCATGTGCGTGACGGTGCGGTCGACTTCTTCCATGAGCTCCCGCTTCCAGGTCTCGAGCAGCGTGCGGAAGTGCTCCACCTGCGCGAGGTTCATGTACTCCTCGCCGGTGCGCAGTTGGTAGGGCTTGAAGTTGCGAGGGCCGCGGAGGGCACTGCCACCGCCTTCCTCGTCGTCTTCGCTGCGCGGGACCAGTTTGCCGACATTGATGAGGGGCTTCGCGGGGGCCGCAGGCTTGGCGGCTACCGGCTTGGCTGGGGTTGGCGTCTGGGCCGTGGGGGCGTTCGTGGAAATGGGTGTGGGCTCTTGAGTAACTTGGGCTGCTGCCGGTTTGGCCGCGGCCTTGCTCCCGCTCTTGGCGGCGGGGGCGGGCTTCGGGGCGGCCTTGGTCGCAGGCTTGGGCGCCTCCTTGGGCGCAGGCACTGCAGCCTTGGGCGCTGCCTTCGTGGCAGGCGCCGCAGGGGCTGCGGCCTTGGCTGCCGGCTTTGCGGCAGGGGCGGGGGTGGGCTTGGCCGGTGCCTTCGACGGCGCCTTGGCAGCCGCCTTGGCGGGCGCTTTGGCAGGCGCTTTGGCAGGCGCCTTGGCGGCGGGCTTGGCCGGTGCCTTGGCGGCGGGCTTGGTCGTCGCCTGCGGAGCAGACTTCGGGGTGGGCTTGGCCTTGGGCGCCGGCTTGGCCGGTGCCTTGGTGGCGGGCTTGGCTGGGGTCTTGTTCGGCTTCACGGGAGCTTGCTTCGCCTTCGCGGCCGCCTTTGCAGGGGCCTTGGGTGGGGCAGGGGAAACCGGCTTGCGAGCAGCGGCTTTCGCCGCCGGCTTGGTAACCGGGCGAGTCGAGCCCTTGGACTTGGTCACAGGCTTCTTCGATGGCATCGGCGTGTCCTCGTGGATTCAAGACTCCGCGTAACACCCCCGATTATAACCACCAAATGTCAAGGGAGCGTGACTGAAGGTGCCGGAGTCCAGCCCGCAGCGCGGTGTTCGACCACGACGCTGGTGTAAATACCCCCGCGGACATTCCACTTGGCGGTGAGCCGCATGAAGCGTGGCTGGGTGGCACCGGCGAGATGCTCGAGGATCTGGTTCGTCACTGCTTCGTGGAAAGCGCCCCGGTCGCGGAAGGACCAGAGGTAGAGTTTGAGGCTCTTCAATTCCACGCACTTGGCGTCCGGGACGTACTCCAGCTGGAACTGCGCGAAATCGGGCTGGCCGGTGAGCGGGCACAGGCACGTGAACTCGGGCAGGTCCATCCGGATGGTGAAGTCCCGGCCCGGGTTCGGGTTCGGGAAAGTGTCCACGGATTCCTGCGGCAGGGTGGGGCCGCGGGCGGGTGCCCCGGGGGGCGTCGAGGGTAGCTCTTTCATGGCGGTATTTTAAGGGTACTGTCAAGGGGTGTCAGGACGGGGGGCGTAATCTACACTATGCGGCTTGTCCACGGGGGTTCCCGGATGCGTCTGTCCAAGCTCAAAGTCGCCGGCTTCAAGTCGTTCGTCGACCCGACCACTGCCCACTTCCCTCACAACCTCACCGGGGTTGTGGGTCCGAACGGTTGCGGCAAGTCCAACATCATCGACGCCGTGCGTTGGGTAATGGGCGAAATCTCCGCCAAGCACCTGCGCGGCGAATCGATGAACGACATCATCTTCAACGGCTCCAACACCCGCAAGCCGGTGGGCACGGCTTCCGTGGAGTTGGTGTTCGACAACTCGGACGGTGCCATCACGGGGCCCTATGCGGCCTTCGCAGAAGTGTCCCTGAAGCGGCAGGTGTCGCGCGATGGCACTTCCACGTACTTCATCAACGGCAGCAAGTGCCGCCGCAAGGACATCACCCAGCTGTTCCTCGGCACGGGCCTGGGCAGCCGCAGCTACGCCATCATCGAACAGGGCATGATCTCGCGAGTCATCACCGCGAAGCCCGAAGAGATGCGCGGGTTCATCGAGGAGGCTGCCGGCATCTCCCGATACAAGGAGCGCCGCAAGGAAACCGAAAGCCGCATCGCCGGTACGCGCGAAAATCTCGAACGCCTCAACGACCTGCGCGATGAAGTCGACAAGCAGCTGCGCCATCTGCAGCGGCAGGCCGCCACGGCCCGTCGTTATCAAGGCTTCAAGGAAGAGGAACGCAAGTTCCACGCCGAGCTGCTCGCCTTGCGCTTGCGCGACCTCGATGCCGAAGCGGAAGGGCGTGGACACGCGTTCAGCGAGCGCGAGCTGGCCCTGCAGGCAGCGGTCGCCACTTTGCGCAGTGCCGAAGCGGCAGTCGAGCAGGCCCGTGAATCGACCGCAGCGAGGCAGGAAACGCTGGGGGGTGTTCAGGCACGCCACTATCAGCTCGGCGCTGAAGTCACGCGCACGGAACAAAGTTTGCAGTTTGCGCGCGACTTGCGCGCCCGGCAGCGCACTGACCTCGACCAGGCAACGGCCGCGCAGGTGGAAGCCGAGTCCGTACTTGCTCGCGACCAGTCGCAGGTGGACGACCTCTCCGAATCGCTGGCCCAGCTCGAGCCGGAGCTCGAGGCCGCTCGCGAAATCGAGGCCGGTGCCCAGGGGCGCCTCGAAGAAGCGGAAGGTTTGCTGGCTACTTGGCAGCAGGGCTGGGAGCAGTTCACGCGCCAGACCGCGGATGCCAACCAGAAGGCCATGGTCGAGCGCGCGCGCATCGAACAATTGGACAACCGTCTGCGGCGTTTGCTGCAGCAGCAGGAACGCGTCGAGGGCGAACGCGACACGCTGGGCGGTGTTTCGCTGGAAGAGCAGTTGGAGGCGGGCACCCTTCGCGAGGCCGAGGCCGCCGAGGCTGGCCGGCATGCGCAGGAGCGGCTGCAGCAGTCCCTGCAGGACCATCAGGCGGCCCGCAACGACGAGCGTCGCCTCCAGACGGAACTCGACCGTGCCCGCAACGAACTGCAAAGGACGCGTGGACAACTCGTCTCCACCGAAGCCCTGCAACAGGCCGCGCTGGGGCAGGTGAAGGGCCGTGTAGTGGAGTGGCTGAAGGGGCACTCCCTCGATTCGCGTCCGCGCCTTGCGCAGCAACTCACCGTCGAGCCGGGCTGGGAGCGCGCCGTGGAAACGGTGCTGGGTGCCTACCTCGAAGCAGTTTGCGTCGACGGTCTTGATGCCGTTGCCGATCTGATCGATGGGCTGCAGGTCGGACAGGTCAGTTTCATTACGGCGGGTCTGGCCGATACCACGCAGGGCTTGGCTTCCAAGGTGCGCGGCGAACAGGGCGTGCCGTCGCTGCTCGTCTCCATCCAGGCAGTCGACACGCTCGGTGAGGCGCTGGCCAAGCGCGCCAGCCTTCTGCCGGGCGAGTCCGTCATCACTCGCGACGGTGTCTGGATCGGTCGTGACTGGCTGCGCGTCAGCCGCGACAAGGACGAACATGCCGGTGTCCTTGGGCGCGAAAGCGAACTGCGCAAGCTGCGCGAAGCGCTCCGCGAGGCCGAAGCGGCGGTAGCCCAGCTCGACGAATCCCTGCAGGAGGCGCGGTCGCGTTCCAAGCAGCTGGAAGACGATCGCGATCATCTGCAGACCGAGGTCAACCGTCTGCACCGTGCGCATCTCGATGCGCGCAGCCAACTGGAGGCCTTGAAGTCGCGGGCGCAGCAAACTTCGGAACGTCTGAAGCGACTGACGGCTGAAGCGGAAGACTTGGCTCGCGAACTGGGTGATGCGGAAGAAGAAGTTCGCGCTGCCCGCGGGCGTCTGGACGAAGGGCTGAACGCCATGCAGGCGCTGGAAGAACGCCGGCCGGACCTCGAAGCGGAGCGTGAGGAATTGCGCGCTGCCGTGTCGCTGGGTCGCCAAGGCGTGCAGTCCGCTCGTGGTCGTTCGCAGGAAGTGGCCATTCAGGTGGAAAGCCGCCGTTCGACGCTGGCCAGCGTTCGCGGCAACCTGCTGCGCCTTGCGGCACAGCGCCAGCAACTGCAAACGCGCGAACAGGACCTCGCGCGACAGTTGGCGGAAGGCGAGGCGCCGTTGGCCGAATTGGAGCGTCAACTCGAAGTGGCATTGGCCGGGCGACTGGCGGTGGAGCAGGAACTCGCTGCGGCGCGTTTGGCCCTCGAGGAAGGGGAAACGGCATTGCAGGCCGGCGACTCCGCGCGAATGGCGGCGGAGCAGACCGTGGAGGCGGCGCGCCTGGAGGCGGACAACGCTCGTCTCGCTGCCCAGGAAATCCGTATTCGCCGCGAGTCCATCGCCGAACAGTTCATGGCCACGAAGTTCGATTTGGCCACCGTGCAGGGCAGCCTGCCGCCGGAGGCGAACGTACCCGCCTGGGAAGCTTCGCTCGCCGAAGTCACCGGCCGCATCGAACGTCTCGGGCAGGTGAATCTCGCCGCCATCGACGAGTTCAAGGAACAAAGCGAACGCAAGGAATATCTGGACAAGCAGTTCGCGGACCTCACCGAGGCCTTGAACACGCTTGAACAGGCCATGCGCAAGATCGACCGCGAGACTCGTCAGCGTTTCCAGGACACCTTCGACCGCGTCAACGCCGGTTTGCAGGCGCGCTTTCCGCGCCTGTTCGGCGGTGGCACTGCTTACCTGGAACTCACCGGCGAAGATGCTCTCGAGTCGGGCGTCACGATCATGGCGCGCCCGCCCGGCAAACGGAACAGCAGTATCAACATGCTCTCCGGTGGCGAGAAGGCGCTGACGGCCGTGGCTTTGGTGTTCAGCATCTTCGACCTCAATCCGGCACCGTTCTGCATGCTTGACGAGGTGGATGCGCCGCTGGACGATCACAACGTCGGGCGCTTCTGCGACGTGGTGAAGGAGATGAGCGAACGCGTGCAGTTCATTTTCATTACCCACAAACCGCACACCATGGAGTTGGCGCAAAACCTGCTCGGTGTCACCATGAACGAGCCGGGTGTTTCGCGCTTGGTGGCAGTGGACGTGGACGAGGCGCTGCGCCTCGCCACGGACGAAGGCGCGGCGGCCTGAAGTACATGAGGCACGGTTTTCTCGACCAAGACCTACCACTGATTGGCTGGGGGATGGCATGACGGACGAGTTGCGGTGGATCCTGCTCGGCGTTGGGGCCTTGCTCATCGTCGGGCTGTGGCTTTGGGAAAGTGTTCGCGCACGCCGCAAACCGCTCGGTGACGATGCATTCAATGTCACGCCGCCGCTGCAGCGTCCCGGGAATGTCACTGGCCCTGGCGGCATTTTTCGTGCGACGCCGCCACAGCAGGCCCCCGTAGAACCCGTTTGGGAAGAGCCGCGTTGGTCCACCGATGACCCTCCCGGTTTTGACGTGCCGGAAATTCATGTCGAGGACGATCTGCCGCCGCTGGAGCCGCCGGTCGTGCAGTTGCCGGACCACCAGTCCGTGGAAAGCACGCCAGCGCTTCCGGTCATCACGCCCACGGCGAGCGCCTACGATCGTCCGCGAGCAGAACCTGCGCCGGCGCCTGCCCCAGCTCCTCCTGCGTCAGCACCCGTGAGTCCTGCCCCTTCGACGCGCGCTCCCCAAGCCGCGGCGCCAGCCCGCGCTACGGCACCACCGCGCCAGAAGATTCTCGCTCTGCGTCTCGTGGGCGCAGCTGCGTCGGCCCGGTTCCCTGGCGATGCCTTGCGCGCCGCGCTCGACGCCGAGGGCCTCGTCTTTGGCCGCTACCACATCTTCCATCGCGAACTGGACGATCAGCAATTGCTGTTCAGTGTCGCCAGCCTCATCGAACCCGGTTCCTTCGAACTGCGGGATATGGCGCAGCAGGAGTTCCCTGGCGTTTCCTTGTTCGCGGTGTTGCCGGGTGCGGTGCCCGGTACGCAAGTGCTGGATGAACTCGTGGCTTGCGCACGCCGGCTTGCGAGCCGCTTGAACGGTGTGCTGCAGGATGAACGGCGTCAGCCGTTGACGGCGTTGCGGCTGATGGAAATCCGCGACGAACTCGACGCGTTCGACCGTGCGTTGTTCGCTGGCGGCAACGATGACGCCGACTGAAGCGGCTGCACGCGCGCAGGCGCTGCGCGCGGAACTCGAGCGTCACAACTACCTGTATCACGTGCTGGATGCGCCCGAGGTAACGGACGCCCAGTTCGATACCTTGCTGCGCGAACTGCGGAGTATCGAGACAGCCTTTCCCGAGTTGGTCACGCCGGAGTCGCCGACGCAGCGGGTGGGTGCCGCGCCATTGACTGCATTCGGCGAGGTGCGTCATCGCTTGCCGATGTTGTCGCTGGACAATGCTTTCGCCGACGAAGATGTGGTGGCATTCGACCGCCGGGTGCGCGAACGACTGGGCCTCGCCTCGACGGCGCCGGCAGTCACTTACAGCGCCGAACCGAAGATGGATGGTTTGGCGCTCAGCGTTACCTACGAAGACGGCGTGTTGGTGCAGGCGGCCACGCGCGGCGACGGCACCACGGGCGAGGACGTCACGCACAACGTGCGAACGATTGCTTCGGTGCCGTTGCGCTTGCTTGGCGACAATTGGCCGCGGTTGCTTGAAGTGCGCGGCGAGGTCTACATGCCCGTTGCCAAATTCGAGGATTTCAATCGTCGTGCCGCGCTTGCCGGCGAAAAGACTTTCGTGAATCCCCGAAATGCGGCTGCTGGCAGTCTTCGCCAGTTGGACCCGCGCATCACCGCGCAACGCCCGTTGGAAGCGGTGTTCTATGCGCTCGGTGTGGTGGAAGGTGAGCGGGCAGAACTGCCCAGGCACCATGTCGCTGCCATGCTGTCCCTGCGTGTCTGGGGGCTGCCTACGTCGCGCCTTCAGGAAGCCGTGGCTGGCGTCGACGGCCTGCTCGGTTATTACCGCGCCATGGGTCAACGCCGTGCCGGCTTGCCGTTCCAGATCGATGGCGTGGTTTACAAGGTAGACGACTACGCCTTGCAGGAGCGATTGGGTTTCCTGTCCCGTGCGCCGCGGTGGGCCGTGGCCCACAAGTTTCCCGCCGAAGAAGCTTTCACCACGGTCCGTGGCATCGAATGGCAAGTGGGTCGCACGGGTGCCATCACGCCGGTGGCGCGTCTCGAACCCGTCTTCGTCGGCGGCGTCACGGTCAGCAATGCCACCCTCCACAACCTCGATGAACTGCGGCGCAAGGATGTGCGTATCGGCGATACCGTCGTCATGCGACGTGCCGGCGATGTCATTCCGGAAGTGGCGCGCGTGCTCTTCGATCGACGTCCCGCCGACGCACGCGAGGCGGACTTGCCCTCTTGCTGTCCAGTCTGCGCGAGCCCGGTTGCCAGAGAAGAGGGCGAAGCGGTAGCGCGTTGCACCGGCGGGCTGCATTGCGCAGCGCAGCGCAAGGAAGCGCTGAAGCATTTCGCCTCGCGGCGGGCCATGGATATCCAGGGACTGGGTTCCGAACTCGTGGACCAACTCGTGGATGCGGGGCTGGTCCATACACCCGCGGATCTCTATTCGCTGACGCTGGAGTCGTTGCTCGGTCTGGACCGGATGGGCGAGAAGAGCGCGACAAAGCTGTTGCAGGCCATCGTCGACAGCCAGTCAACGACCTTTCCGCGGTTCCTGTTCGCGCTGGGTATCCGCAACGTAGGCGAGGCCACGGCGCTGCAGCTGGCCTCGCATTTCGGCACGCTCGACGCGATGCGGGCGGCGGACGCGACGGCTGTTCGCGAGGTGCCCGATATCGGCCCCGTCATCGCGGAACAGGTCGCGGCATTTTTCCACGACGCCCACAATCTTGCGGTGGTGGATGCGCTCGTGGCGGCCGGTGTTCGCTGGCCGGCGCCGCTCGCTCGCGAGGCTGCCGTCACGCTCCCGTTTGCCGGCAAGACATTCGTGTTGACGGGTACGCTTGAGGGCATGTCGCGCGATGAAGCGGGCGACCGCATTCGTGCGTTGGGTGGCAAGGTGAGTGGCAGCGTCTCGAAGAAGACCGATTACGTGGTCGCCGGTAGCGAGGCCGGCAGCAAGCTGGCCAAGGCCGAAGCGCTGGGCGTGCCGGTACTCGATGAGGCAGCGTTCAACGCCTTGTGCTCGGTGGGTCCGTAAACAGGAAGAGGCACGCACCGGCACTCACCGTGTCTTCGCTGTCGGGAGTGCGCAGCGTTTCCAGCCAGTCATCCATGTCTTCCAGATATTGCTGGCCGTGACGCAACATGAAGGCCTTGACCGCCGGCAATTGCGCCTGGGGGATGCCATGGCCCAGCACCGTTCGCTCGAAGAGTTTGTCGGTGTCGCCCTGCGGGTCGAGGTTGCCGACAAGCGAGCGAAGCAAACGCGTACTCACCAACGCGGCTCTGCCGTGCGCGGCTTGGTCGGCGTGTTTCACCAGTTTGGTGCGCGATAGAAGACGGACTTTGCCGGAGACGCATTCCACGGCGTGTCCTTTTTCCAGCGCCTCCAACACGACGGCGACCGCCAGACCGGGGTACGCCTGCCGGCTCAGCGTGGTGAACGAGTTCTCGCCATCCTGCGGCAAGACCTTGGGGCGGCCGGCGCTGTCGAGGTATTCCGCACGCGTCTCCCACAGGCGAAGCACTTCCGAGACATCGCGATACTCGCCGTATTCCAGGCCCAGGAAGCGTGGCTCGGGAAGGGCGGCGACTTGCTCCTCGAGAAACGCCTGCAGGCTTTCCCGGTCGCGAAAGAAGGACGCGAGCAGCGCGAGTGCGGCTTGGGCGAGTGGTTCGGCGAACTCTGCGACGGGCGTCGGTTCAGTCCCTGCGGAGTGGGCGTCCGCGTCGCGCGGGCCGGTCTGGTGCGTTTCCCTCATCTTCGGCCTCCTGCTGGTGGATGACGGATATGAAAACGCCCACGTTCGACAGACGGGGCTTGTTGGCCTTTGCACCACTGCCGCTTGCCTTGTTGGCAGCGTCCGGCTTGGCGGCGACCGGAGCGTTGGCCACGACTCGCTGGCTCAATTCGAAGAAGTTTTCGCTGCGCCGGTTCAAGGTGGCGACCAGTTCGAGCGCCTGCGCAGGTTCCAGACCTTCCACCATGGCCAGGTCCTGGAAGGCGGAAAGCCCCTCGGCTTCGCCGGCGCCCGCCGTGATGGCTTGCGCCACCAGATTCAGGCGGCGTCCGATTTCCACTATTGCTTCGCCTGAGGCCGGGCCACGTTGGACCGTACGCCCCAATGGCTTGAAGACGTCGGACGAGGTTTCCTTCACGGCACCCAGGGCGAGGAGTTCGTCCAGCATGGCACGGGGTGGGATGTCGCCGGAGTATTGCCGCGACAGCGCGGAAAAGCTCACCTCGCCCTCGTAGGGCAGGGCGCGCGGTTTGCCCTCGCGGGTCAGGAAGGTGGCGTCGGTGTGCCACCCGAGCAGCACGCGATTGCTGCGCTGGCGCTGGCGGGCGCGCGGCGCTTCGGGGGCAAGGCGAGCTTTGAGAAGGCGCGCGACCTCGTGACGGGTGAGGCCCGTGACTGCCGCGATGCGCGAGGCGTTGAGCGGCTGATTGCGGGCGGATTGGCGGCGCGCCGCTTCCTGCACGAACGCCCATTTCAGTGCGCCGTAGAGTTCCGGGACGCCAAGACCATGATCCAGCAACAGGTTGGCCAGCGGCTGCAGTGCGAGCACGGCGGCATCGGCAGCTTTGCCACTCGTGCTGTTCCCGCCGTTTGGCTTGCGTGCCATGTCTGCATGATACTGCCGCCGCGGGGGAAGGTGCGGCACGTGGAGGGGAACGCATGTCAAAACCGCTGCGGGCTCTTTGGTGGGCAATGGGGTTGTCGGTCATGGCGGCGCTCGCCGGGTGCGGATCGCCCGCCGTTCCGGCTGTAAAGGCGGAGCGGGAACTGCACCGCTCGTTGGGGGGTGAGCCGGGTACGCTGGACCCGCAGTTGGCCGGCGATACCTACGCCTACGAAGTCCTGCGCGATGCCTACGAAGGCTTGATGACCGAAGATGCGGCAGGGCGCTTGGTGCCCGGGCAGGCCAAGGGCTGGGTAGTGTCTGCTGACGGTCGCGAGTACCGTTTCGCATTGCGGGCAGGCCTGCACTGGTCCGATGGCAAGCCGCTGGTGGCCGGTGATTTCGTCCGCGGTCTGCAGCGCGCGGTGGACCCGGCCACGGCCTCCCCGAATGCTCCACTGTTGCGGGTTTTGGCCGGAGCCGGCGACATCATGGCAGGGCGACTCCCCGTGGACCGGCTCGGAGTCTCGGCGCCCGACGAGGCGCACGTGGTGGTGCGACTGGAACACCCGGCAGACTTTCTGCCGGCGCTGCTGGCCCACCCGGTAGCGTTCCCGTACCGCCCGGGTCCGACGGTATTCAACGGCGCCTACCGTCTGGAGTCATGGCTTCCGGGGTATCCCATCCACGCCGTGGCGAACGGCTTCTATCGTGCTGCCTCCCAGGTCAACATCAAGCGGGTTTCCTATCAGGGGATTGCGGACGAGAACATCGAACTGCTTCGCTATCGTGGTGGCACCGTGGATGTCACGGGGGGGCTGCCGGCAGACGCCATTGCCTGGGCCCGCGAGCATCTGCCTGGGCAGGTTCAGTTGGCGCCGCAGGCGGCTGTGTTCTTTCTCGGTTTCAACTTGCGGAAGGGAAATCTGCGCTCCAGTCCCCTCGGAAGGCGTGCACTGTCGATGGCCATCGACCGGGAGCGCTTGACGCATGAGGTACTGCGAGCAGGTCAGGTAGCCGCCTATGGCCTCGTACCGCCGGGCTTTCCCGGTTACGCCGGCCCCGTCGTTTCCTGGGCCGAGTGGAGCCGTGAACAAAAGCTTCAACAAGCCCGGGCTGACTATGCCGCTGCGGGCTTCGGAGCAACGCGCCCGTTGCATGTTCGGGTGCTCTACAACCGCAACACCACCGTGCGGCGCGCAGTGCTCGCCATTGCTCTCATGTGGCGCGAAGTTCTGGGGGCGGATGTGGAACTGGTGGACGAAGAGTTCGGGCGGTTTCTGGAACGGCGAACGCAGCCTGAGGGCTGGGAAGTGGTGCGCCTCGGCTGGAACGCCGACTATGCCGACCCCGCCAGCTTTCTCGAGATGTTCCGCTCCGGAAGTTCGGATAATTCCGTGGGGTTTTCGGTGCCGCGATATGACGCGGAACTGGCAAAGGCAATGGAAACCGCAGGCGACGAGCGGTTCGCTGCCTTGGCAGCGGGGGAGGCCGAACTGCTGAACGCAGACGCCATCGCGCCGGTGTACTTTCTGGCTACCCGGCGGTTGGTGCGGCCTACCGTGGTGACGGGGCCGCCCAACCTGATGAACCACAACTACACGCGTTACTGGCGCTGGGCCGCGCCGGAACCGCCACCTCCGCCGTCGCCCCGGAGGGCGACGGCAGCGGTGAGTTGAAGCTGGGGGCTTACTTCTCGACCGGGGCCGGAGCGGGCGAAGGCGCACCCTGCACGGCTGCCGCCGGCTTGAAGTGGCTTTCGACCTTGGTGTTCTTCTTGAGGTTGTCGACATAGACGCCGACCCGCTTCTGCTCGACGGAAGGCGCAATCTGGTCCTTCACCTGCTCGAAGGCCGGCGGCGGCGGCGTGGGGCGCGCACCGGTGCGCAGGATGATGTGCCAACCGAACTGGCTCTGCACGGGCGTGTGGGTGTACTCGCCGTCCTTCAGCAGGGCCACGGCCGAGGAGAAGGGCTTCACCATCTGCTCGGGCGGGAACCAGCCCAGATCGCCACCCTTGGCGGCCGAGCCCGGGTCCTTGCTGTTCGCCGTAGCGAGAGTGGCGAACTTTGCGCCCTTCTCCAACTGGGCGATCAGGTCCTTCGCCTTGGCCTCGTCGTCCACGAGGATGTGGGAGGCCTGGAATTCTTCCTTGGGCATCTGCGCGACGAGGGTGTCGTATTCTGCCTTCAGTTCGGCATCCGTCGGCTTCTGGTCCTTGAAATGGGCCTGCACGGCGGCACGCGCCAGCACCTGCATGCGGGCGAGTTCCAGCGCGGCATGCGTCTCGGGGGAGTCGGCCAGACCCTGCTTCTCGCCTTCACGGGCGACCACGGCCAACTTGATGAGCGAGTCCACCACCTGCTCCTGCTGGGCAGGGGGAAGTTCGGCGAAGGCCTTGCCACCCTGCGCCTTCACGAAGAGGTCCAGAGCTTCCGCGGAGACGGGCTGGCCGTCGACGTGGGCGATGGGGGGCTTGGCCTGGGCGGCAGCCGAACCCGTGCCGGCATGGCAGGCGGAAAGCACCAGCGCGCCGCTGGCAGTCATCAGGATCGCGAACTTCTTCATGATGTTCCTCAAGGAATGGAAACGGTGGAATGGCAGGCAGGACCGACGCCCGCGCCATGCCCGAGCCCCGGGAGTTTAACCCGATGCGGATTCGGCGGGCGTGATGGCGGTGATGGACAGGGCATGAATGTCCTGAGGCATGAGCGGAGCACTGGCGGTGTAAACGAGACGGTGCCGGGCCAGCGTCCGCAGGCCCGCAAACTGCTCTGACACCACGCGCACGCGAAAGTGCCCGGCACCTCCCGCGGTGGCGTGGCCGGCGTGATGATGGCTGTCGTCGATGACCGTGGTACTGCCGTTGCCGAAGGCAGCTTCGAGCAGGGCGAGGAGGGCGGCGGGACGCGCCGCCGGGGCCAGAGGAGCAGTCTGCTCGTTCATGCCTTGGGCTCCGCGGTTTCCACGGGCTCCGCGTGGCGCGACAGCCAGAGCATCTGTACCACCGCGAACGCCATGACCACGCCGACCGTGGCGAACTTCCATGTCGCCCAGGCATCACGGCTGAAGTGCAGCACGAAGACGGCGTTCACACCGGCCAGCAGCAGGAAAAAGCCACTCCAGTGGGCCGTGGCCCACTGCCAGGTACGTCGATCCGTCCGCAGGACGTGCCCGAGCGTGCGCTGGAGCATGGGGGCTTCCCCGAGGAAGTTGCTGGCGGCGAACGCCAAGGCCAGCAACACGTAGAGCACGCTGGGCTTCCAGACGATGAAGCGATCGTCGTGAATGTAGAGTGTGAGTCCGCCGAACAACAGAACGAGCACGGCCGTGGTGAGCAACATGCCGCTGACCTTGCCATGCCGGAAATACTGCCAGGCCACCTGCGCCACGGTGGTGGCGATGAGCACGCCGGTGGCGACGTAGATTCCCAGCCACTTGAAGGTGGCGAAGAACAAGAGGACGGGAACGAGATCGTAGAGTGCCTGCATACGCTTATGATACCTACCCCATGAGCCAGTTGTTCCAGTTGCACCCGAAAGATCCCCAGCGCCGACTGCTGCGTCAGGCGGCAGACCGTCTCCGTGCAGGCGGGCTGATCGTTTATCCGACCGACAGTTGCTATGCGCTGGGCTGCCAGATCGGCGACAAGGACGCCATGGAGCGCCTTGCACGGGTTCGCCAGACGGACAAGCATCACCATTTCACGCTCGTCTGCCGCGACCTTTCCGAAATCGCGAAGTACGCCAAGGTGGGCACCTGGCAGTACCGCTTGCTGCGCGCCAATACGCCGGGGCCCTACACGTTCCTGTTGCAGGCGACGCGTGAGGTTCCGCGGCGCCTGCAGCACGCCAAGCGCGCCACCATCGGCATCCGTATCCCCGACCACCCTGTGCCGCAGTTGCTGCTGGAGGAACTCGGGGAACCCCTGATGACCAGCACTTTGCTGCTGCCGGGGGACGAATTTCCCATGACCGACGCCGCCGAGATCCACGCGCGGCTGGGAAATGCCGTCGACATCGTGCTCGACGGCGGAAATTGCGGGCTGGAACCCACCACCGTGGTGGACCTGGCCGGAGAGGCGCCCGTGGTGGTGCGCGAGGGCCGCGGGGACCCGGCGCCGTTCCAGTAGGTCGTCTGGTTCGGCTCGCCGGTCCCTTCCGCCGGCCGGTGCGGTAATCGCCAGTCGAGGGGGGCGGCAGCGTATAATTGCCGAACCCTGCCTCCAGGACCGGACTGGCGGGGCTGTCCGTTATCTGGAGTCCCATGGACCTCGATCAAATCCTGCTGAAGATTGCGGTCATGGGTTTGCCCATTCTGACGGCCATCACCCTGCACGAAGTGGCCCATGGCTGGGCTGCTCGCGCCTGCGGTGACCGCACGGCAGAAGCGCAGGGCCGCCTCAGTCTCAACCCCATCAACCACGTCGACCCTGTGGGTACCATCGTCGTGCCCGGGCTGCTGCTGCTGCTGGGCGCGCCCTTCCTGTTCGGCTGGGCCAAGCCCGTACCGGTGAACCCGAACCGTTTCACGAACTACCGCGCCGATTGGGTGAAGGTCGCCGTTGCCGGCCCCATGTCGAACTTCGCGATGGCACTCGGATGGGGGCTCGTCGGCATTGCGTCGCTGCACCTGGTTCCCGGCGACAGCGTTTATGGCGAGTGGCTGTTCCAGATGTCGAATTTCGGCGTGTTGTTCAACATCGTCATCGCGGTGTTCAACCTCATCCCCATTCCGCCATTGGATGGCGGTCGAGTGCTGACAAACCTGCTGCCGTCACGCAACGCGCTGGCGCAGGCCTTGGACAAGGTCGAACCTTTCGGGTTGTACATCGTCATGGCACTGGCTGCCACGGGGTTGCTCGGGGTCGTCATCAGCAAGCCGGTAGACCTCGTACTTGGCCTCTATCAGGCCCTGTTCTCCCTTTTTCCTTGAACGCTTTCGCCCCGAGGATTTCCGCTTGAGCGCTTCGAATCTCCCATCCCATCGCCGCGTCCTTTCGGGCATGCGCCCCACGGGCCAACTGCACCTCGGGAACTACCACGGCGCGCTGCGCAATTGGGTGGACCTGCAGCACCAGTACGACTGCTACTTCTTTGTGGCGGACTGGCATGCCCTGACCACCGGCTACGAGGACACCTCCAAGCTCGAAGAGCACGTGTGGGACATGGTCATCGACTGGCTGGGCGCTGGTCTCGACCCGGAGAAATGCACGCTCTTCATCCAGTCGCGAGTGCCGGAGCACGCGGAGTTGCATTTGCTGCTGTCCATGGTGACACCGCTGGGCTGGTTGGAGCGCGTGCCTACCTACAAGGACCAGCAGGAACAGCTGCGCGAGAAAGATCTCGCCACCTACGGTTTCCTCGGGTACCCGCTGCTGCAGAGTGCGGACATCCTGCTCTATCGGCCGAAGTACGTGCCGGTGGGCGAGGACCAAGTGGCCCACGTCGAAATCACGCGTGAAGTCGCGCGGCGTTTCAATCATATCTACGGGCGCGGTCCGGCATTCGAGGCGGCGGCTGCGGCTGCTTTGCAGCGTGCGGGCGCCGAGGGCGCGGAGCGCCTGAAGAAATGGCGCAAGGCCTGGCAGCAGAAGGGCGACGCCGAAAGCCGTAGCCGCGCCCAGGCGTGGCTGGAAGCGGCCACGGGGCTCGATGCCACGGAAAAAGAGTGCCTG
>JBEGRA010000081.1:0-3341 GCA_041180705.1 Pseudomonadota bacterium
AACTGCACGACGCTGCGCGACCTTTGGCGGTTCACCGCGCAGGACCGCTTGCTGCATGCGCTGCCCATCTTTCATACGCACGGCTTGTTCGTGGCGACCAACGTCACGCTCGCGGCCGGGGCCTCGATGCTCTATTGCAACCGCTTCGATTCTGCGGAGTTGCTGCGCCTGATGCCCGAGGCGACGGTGTTGATGGGCGTGCCCACGTTCTATTCGCGCTTGCTGGCGGAGCCGGGTTTCCAACGCGAAACCGCCGCCGGCATGCGCTTGTTCGTTTCCGGTTCCGCGCCCTTGTCCGCCGAGACGCACAAGGCTTTCGAGGCGCGCACGGGGCACTCCATCCTCGAGCGCTACGGCATGACCGAGACCAACATGAACACCTCCAACCCGTATGACGGGGAGCGGGTGCCGGGAAGCGTGGGGCCGCCGTTGCCCGGTGTTGATGTGCGCATCGCAGACCCAGCCACCGGCCGTGATTTGGCCCCCGAAGGGCCCGGCACGGTCGGCGTCATCGAAGTGCGCGGGCCGAATGTCTTCAGCGGTTATTGGCGCCTGCCCGAAAAGACCACCGAGGATTTTCGCGCGGACGGATTCTTCGTCACCGGCGACCTCGGTTACCGGGATGCCCGGGGTTACGTGTTCATCTCCGGTCGCGCCAAGGACCTCATCATCTGCGGCGGATTCAATGTTTACCCCGCCGAAGTGGAGGCGGTGCTGGACGCCATCCCCGGCGTAGTGGACAGCGCCGTGGTTGGCGCACCCCACCCGGACCTGGGTGAAGGTGTGGTGGCAGTGGTGCAGTGGGCGGGCGTTTCCGGTGTCCCTGAGATTCCGGTAGCCGGTTCGAAGCCTGAGGGGTTCGATGAGGCGGCGGCGCTGGGGCAAATCCACTCGGCGCTTCGCGACCAGTTGGCCCGCTACAAGCAGCCGCGGCGCGTGGTGTTTGTGCCCGCCCTGCCACGCAATGCCATGGGCAAGGTGCAGAAGAAGCTCCTGCGTGAACAGTATGCGGACAGCTTCGCGGGTTCGAATTCCCCCTGAGTCGATTTCCCGGTGGCGAAGCGTGGAAGACTGAGCGCACTCGCCCGAATGATTGTGGAGCCAACATGAAAGACGTAGCCGGCAAGACAGCCTTCATCACCGGTGGTGCCAGTGGCATGGGCCTCGGCATGGCCATCGCCTTCGCCCAGGCGGGCATGAAGGTGGCCATCGCGGACCTCCGCGAGAAGGCGCTGGCCGAAGCCATGGCCTATTTCGGCCCCGAGCACGAGGTGATGCCGGTGCTGCTGGACGTGACCGACCGCGCGCGCTGGCCGGGGGCAGTCGCTGAAGTGCAGGCCCGGTTCGGCAACATCCATGTGCTGGTGAACAACGCCGGCGTCGGCGTCGTCGGTCCCATGTCCACGGCCACTTTCAAGGACTGGGACTTCAACATGTCGGTGAACGTGGGCGGCGTCATCAACGGCCTCGTCACCCTGCTGCCCCATCTGAAGGAGCATGGTGAAGAGGCCCATATCGTCACCACTTCGTCGACGGGCGGTTTTTCGGCCGTGGGCTCCGCTGGCCTTTACTGCACCTCGAAGTTTGCCGTCGCCGGCATGATGGAGAGCCTGGCCACGGAACTGCAGGACACGCCCATCGGCGTCTCCGTGTTCTTTCCCGGGCCCGTGGAAACCAACCTCTCCGCCACCACCGCGGAGATTCGCGCCCAGCAGGCGGCTGCGGAAGGGCAGGAGGCCCCGGCTGCGGGCGGGCGCCCGCCGTTCGACACCAGCCTGTTCATGGGCATCGAAGAGGTGGGGGCCCGCGTGCTGCGCGGCATCCGTCGCCGCGACCTGTTCATCATGACCCACCCCGAGTTCAAGGAAGGGCTGGAAGCACGCAACGCGGCGCTGGTCCGCGCCATCCCGGTGGAGCCACCCAATGTCGAGCGTGCCAACCTCGTGCGCATGTTCGGCACACTCATGTACAACCCCGTCTACGACACCCAGCAGCCCGTGACGGAGCCGCTGGAGTTTGCCGGCGAGACGCGCCGGCACACCAACTGGAAGATGGTCTGATACCCGCTTTGGAAGGACACTGGATATGAAAGATTTCAACGGACAAGTCGCGTTCATCACCGGTGGCGCTTCGGGTGCAGGCTTCGGCCAGGCCATGCTCTTCGGCCGTGAGGGCGCCAAGGTAGTCATCGCGGACGTACGCCCCGAGGCCATCGAGAAGGCGCTGGGCGAACTGCGCGCGGCGGGCATCACGGCCCACGGCATCACGCTCGACATCACCGACCGCGAGGCCTATGCCCGCGCGGCCGATGAAGTGGAAGCCGTGTTCGGTGGTCCGCCCACGCTGCTGTTCAATACCGCCGGCGTAAACAACTTCGGCCCCGTCGAGAACACCACCTACGGCGACTATGACTGGCTGGTGGGCGTGAACTTCGGCGGCGTGGTGAACGGCATGGTCACCTTCGTGCCGCGCATGATCGCCGCCAAGCGCCCGGCGCATATCGTCACCGTGGCCTCGCTGGGCGGGCTGATGGGCAGTTCGCTGGCGGCACCGTATTCCGCCGCCAAGGCTGCCGTGGTGAACCTGATGGAAGGCTATCGCATGGGCCTGGCCCAGTACGACATCGGCGTTTCCGTGGTGTGCCCGGCGAACATCAAGTCCAACATCGCCGAAGCGGTGAAGGTGCGTTCGGACAAGTACGGCCCCAGCGGCTATCTGGCCAACGAAGAGACTATCGCGTCCCTCCACAGCATCTACCGCCACGGCATGGAGCCGCTCGAGCTGGCCGCGCACATCAAGCACGGCATCGAAAACAACCAGCTCTACATCATTCCGTACCCGGAGGCGAAGGAGCTGCTGCGCAAGCACTTCGAAGCCATCGTGGAGGCGGTGCTGCCGATGGAAGCGGACCCCGAAGGCGCGGCGAAGCGCGTGGCCGCCCTGCAGGAGTGGGGCGCCAATGGGGCTAAGGTGTTCATCCCCAAGGCGTAGGCGCGGCGCGCGTAGGCCATCGACACGGACTTCGCGGTCCCCTGACAGCACAAGGCCCCCATTTAGGGGCCTTGTTTCTCAGGTGGCGGAAGCGGTGAGATTGTTCGCCCTGCGGGCGAATCCCTCGCTTCGCTCGGGACCGTCGCCTGCGGCTCCGTCCTTCGCCAGCGCTTTGCGCTGGCTCGTCGAACTCACGTTCGTTCTCATCTGCCGCTTCCTAGCACCTGACAGCACAAGGCCCCCATGCGGGGGCCTTGTTTCTCAGGTGGCGGAAGCGGTGAGATTCGAACTCACGGACGGTTTCCCGTCGTCGGTTTTCAAGACCGGTGCCTTAAACCGCTCGGCCACGC
>JBEGRA010000082.1:0-6359 GCA_041180705.1 Pseudomonadota bacterium
GTGGCTTCCAGATGTGCCTTCAGTGCCGCGAAATCGGCTGTGCCAGCGCCTACCAGATAAGCGACGATGCCGAGCCGCAGGCGACCGTGGATGACATCGTCGATGGCCTGAATGTTGAAACTGGTCATGGGGCGCGAACCGGGCCGCGCTCCATGGCTGCAGTGCGGACGAGTTTCAACCCCGGGACCAGCGCGGTGCCCAGCAGGGCCAACGCATAGGCAAGCCATACGTACCGCGTCCCGACGGACAGGGCGACAACCAGCAGGCCGACGTAGGTAGCCGCCACCACGCCCTTCATCCAGGTTTGCCGGCTGACCACGGCGGCGACCCACCAGGCGATGCCGTAAACCACCAGCACCACCAAGGGGATGGCGTTCATGAAGAGGCCGCTCTGGTGGCGAATGGCTACGGCGGATGCGGCCACCCAGAACGCGAAGATGCCGAAACCAGCGGCTGTCCAGGCGGCGTTGATGGCGGTGTTCGAGTGCGTTTCGGCAGACCCGCGGTCGCGACGGACAAGCAGGAACAGGTGGAGCCCGAAACCAACCGCAGCCGCGAGAAATACTGCGCCCGGAAGATTGCCTCGGGTCGGGTAACCGGCGAGTTCCAGCAAACCCATGATGAGGCTTGATATGCCAAACCAGCCGCCACCGGCGACAAGGTATGGGCCGGCGGAGAGGGGCGCTTGGCGCCCGGCTTCTGCCAAGCGGCGCAGGTAGTCGAGGTCTTGGGAAGTGGTGTCGGTGGCAGTGGTGACCATGGCGGAAAGCTCCATCAATGACATTGCTTTAATTTACAAAGTACTTTTATTGTTGTCAATGCCACTGAGGTTTCCCAAGTTCCCCTTGCAGGATAAGGTTGGGATGTCAGGAGGTTCGCCATGCGCCTTGCCAAAGAACACATCATCGCCCCGCCCGGCTTCAACCGCTGGCGTGTCGCCATGGCCTCGGTGGCCATCCACCTCTGCATTGGTTCGGTGTACGCGTGGAGTGTGTTCAACCCGGCACTCACGCGCCTAGTGGGCGTGGTCGCGCCGGCGGCCGAAGATTGGTCACTCGGTAGCGTGGTGTGGATTTTCTCCGTCGCCATCGTCTTTCTCGGCCTTTCTGCGGCCGTGGGCGGCAAGTGGCTGGAAAAGGTGGGCCCGCGTGTAGTGGGCATCGTGGCGGCCTTGTGCTGGAGCAGTGGCTTCTTTCTCGGTGCCTTGGGCATACAGTCCCATCAGTTGTGGCTGCTTTACCTGGGCTACGGGGTCATCGGCGGCTGCGGGCTGGGTCTTGGCTATGTCTCGCCGGTCTCGACGCTGATCCGCTGGTTTCCGGACCGCCGCGGCATGGCGACGGGTCTTGCGATCATGGGCTTTGGCGGCGGGGCCATCATCGGCGCGCCGCTGAAGACCTGGCTGCTGGCGCACTTCGCGAAGGCCCCGGTGTTCCTCGGGGGCATGGACCGGGTCAAACTGGTGACGGAAGGCGGCAGGCAGTTCGCGGAACTGGCGGCAGGACGCGCCGAAGTGGTGGTGGCTACCGCCAAGGAAGCCGCCATGCTGCCGGGCAGCGGTGAGGCCGGGGCCTATCTGGCCGGTAGTGGAGACACGGGGGCTGCAGCCACTTTCCTCGTGCTGGGTGCCGTGTATCTGGTGGTCATGTTGCTGGCGGCTTTCAGCTACCGCGTGCCGGCGGCGGACTGGAAGCCTGCGGGCTGGGTTCCGCCCACGGAAGCTGCGTCGCACGGCATGATCTCGACCCATCAGGTGCATGTGGAAGAAGCGCCGCGTACTCCCCAGTTCTGGTTGCTGTGGGTGGTGCTGTGTCTGAATGTCACGGCCGGCATCGGCGTGTTGGGTGTGGCCAAGACGATGATGAGCGAAATTTTCGGCACCACGCTGCCCGCCATCGCTACCGCCGGCTTCGCGAGTTTCTATGTGCTGATGATTTCCGTGTTCAACATGTCAGGGCGGTTCCTGTGGGCTTCGGCCTCGGACCGCATCGGGCGTCAGAATACCTACCACTGCTTCTTCGTGTTGGGAACGCTGCTCTACTTGTCGCTGCCATGGTTCGCTTCGCAAGCGGTGCTGCAGCCTGCGGTCTGGCAGTTGGCCGGGTTTTATGCGGCCACACTGTTCATCTTCACCATGTATGGCGGCGGCTTTGCCACCATTCCGGCTTACCTCGCGGATCTCTTCGGCACGCTGCATGTAGGTGCCATCCATGGTCGGTTGCTCACGGCCTGGTCGGTCGCCGGCGTACTCGGTCCCTTGCTGGTGACCCAATTGCGCGAGCGTTCGGTCATGTCCGCCGTGCATGCCTTGGTGGCGAAAGTCGACCCGGCTGTGTTCGCCAGTACCTTCGGTGAGCCCACGTCGAAGCTCGAAGAGTTGGTGAAGGCGAATACCGTCACCATCGACCGCTTGATGGATTTGGTGCCGCCGGGCACCCCCGACCCGACGGCCGGTGTGTACAACACCACGCTGTATTTGATGGCCGGGCTGCTGGTGGTGGCCTTCGCGGCAAACTGGCTGGTACGCCCGGTGGCGGCGCGCCACCATGTCGAGCACACGCATCCGAAAGGCTGAGGTGCTGGAAGTCTCGCTTGGCGCTTCAGGGCCTGCTGCCGGCGGAGCCTACCTCCGGTGGTAACCTAACCGTCTCTCGTCGCTCCGTGGGGGCGGCCAAACGGAAGCAAGGATTCAGTCATGCAGGCGATGGTCTCGGTTTTTTCTGCCAGCGGTGCACGGCGCGCGTTGGCGGCCAGCGTGCTGGCAGCGGTTGGGCTCTGCGGTTTCACGTTCGGCGCGGGTGCCCAAACCCCGCCGGCGGCACCCGCCGCACCTGCCGCTACTCCGACTGCACCCGCGGCGACTGCGACTGAAGAAAAGCCGTTCCAGATTCCGGCGGGCTGGCGTCACAAGACGGTGAAGGGCGAAGAGGTTTACTGCAAGAAGACGGCAGTGACCGGTTCGCGTTTCGGCACCGAAGTCTGCATGACGCTCGTCCAGTTGGAGCAGCATGAGCGCAACAACGCCGAGATGCGTGACCGCATGCAGCAGTCGTTCCGCTTGTGCTCCGGCGGAACCGCCTGCGCCGCGAACTGACGTCGAACTGGAACGATGGCGGTTGGCGGCGCTAGCGATACGCTGCCAGTGCCTGTGCCAGTTCCGTGCGTGCGGCTTCGCGCAGGCTAGATGGCCCCACCACTTCCGCGCTGCTGCCGTGGCGCAGCACATCCATCAGCAGCTCCTTGTCGTGCCGGTAGGGCACGCGCAGTTCGTAGCGCCCGTCTGGTAGCCACTCGGCAGTCTGGTCCGCATGCCAGATTTCGTCTGCCACCCAGCGTGCTGCCAGGGCGCTGAAACGCAGCACTGCCACCTTGTCCGCTGCGCCTTCGTAGATGCCGTAGGCGGTTTCCAGACGAGCTTTCACCACTTCCTCCGGTGGCTCGTAGGCGTCTTCTTCCAGGACGTGCGCCACGCGGAAACGGTCGACGGCAAAGACGCGCAGATCGGCGTGTTCGTGGCACCACGCGGCGAGATACCAGTTGTCGCGGTAGTACACCAGACGAACCGGTGACAGGACTCGGCTGATGGTTTCGTCACGGCTACGACTGTGGTACTCCGCCTCGAGGCGGCGACGGCGGATGAGGGCGTCCGTCATGCGGCTGAAATGCGCGGTATCCACGCTGCGTGCCTGCCGGCGTTCCAGTCGCACGCGTTTTGCCACTTCCGGGTTGCCGGAAGGTCTTTGGCGCAGGAGTTTGTCGAGTTTGCGTTGCAGGGGCGCCAGTTCCACCCGGAGCAGTCCGAGCGAAATCTGCCCCAGCACTTCCTCGGCGGTGAGCAGTGCGGCCAGTTCCTGTCCGTTGAACCACAGCCCGGGCAGGGGCTGTGGCGCAGCCACCTGAGGGGTGCTCCGTTCGTAGAGATAGCCTTTGTGGAAGTGGTCATATTCGATCGGGGCGTTCAGTTGCTCCCGCAGAAAGCGGATGCTCCGTTTCACCGTCGCCGGCGAGGCGGATAACTGCGAGCAGATTGCCTCCAGCGTGAGCGGCGTTCGCGAGTTGCGCAGCAGCTGGTCCAATTCCTGTACACGTTCGAATCTGGCCATCCCTGTCTCTTTTTCGAATTCTCCAGTGCTATGGGTACACCATCGGCGTGAGGGTTTCCACCGGACGTTATGTGCAAAATGGTTTGCATTTTGCAATACCGTGGCATACTGGCCTCCAGCCCCTGTTCCGGCGCGCACGTCATGAGTCCAACGCGTTCCCACCCCCTGCTGGCGGTCCTCATCGACACCGCGCTGGACTGCGTCATCTGCACGGACCGCGTGGGGCGAATCATCGAGTTCAATCCTGCTGCCGAGGCTACCTTCGGCTGGCAAAGGTCCGAGGTGCTCGGTCAGCGCGTATTCGAACTCATCGTTCCGCCGGTGATGCGCGAACTACACGGCTTGCTCTTGGCTGGCTATCGGCCGGGGCAGCCCTCCAAGGTCGTCGGTCGTCGGCAGGAATTGCCGGTTGTCCGTCGCGACGGCACCCAGTTCACGTCCGAGTTCGTGCTGACGACCACCGAGTTGGAAGGCGAGTTGGTGTTCGTCGCGCAGTTGCGCGATATCACCGAAAGACTCCAGCACGAGCGGGAATTGCGTGTGGCACGCGATGAAGCGCAGGCCGCGGACCGTGCGAAGAGCGCGTTCGTGGCAGCCATGAGCCACGAAGTACGAACACCGCTCGCGGCCATCAGTGGGTCGCTGCAGTTGCTCGGCGAGATGTCGCTGGACCGGGAAGAGCAGCGGCTGGTGCGTATCGCGCGGCAGTCTGCCGAGGCACTCACCAATCTCGTGGACGATGGGCTGGATTTCGCGCGGATCGAGGCGGGTGAAGTCGAAGTGGAGAACGTCGACTTCGAGCCGGAACGCCTGCTGGATGGCGTCGTGAACCTGCTTGCTCCCCGCGTCAGGCAGCAGCGCGTGGAACTCACCACGGAACTGGACCCGGCACTGCCGCGCGTGGTGCGCATGGGCCGCGACCGTGTCCGTCAACTGTTGCTGAACCTTGCGGGCAATGCCATCCGCTTCAGTCCGGGTGGCGAGGTGCAACTGCGCGTCAGCGCCGGCGCCGCATCGCACCTCCGCCTGGAGGTGAAAGACAATGGCCCGGGCATGGCGCCCGAGCGACAGGCACTGCTGTTCGAGGAGGGCACTGCCGCGAACGAGGGCCGCACCCCTCTGGTGGGCGGTGCTGGCATGGGGTTGGCGTTGTGCAAACGCTTGGTCGGGTTGATGGGCGGGCACATCGGCGTCGACAGCGCGCTTGGCGAAGGCAGTACCTTCTGGGCTGAACTGCCTTGGCAGGCGGGTGGGGCGCCGGCCGCCGCGGACGCCGAGGACTTGAGTGGGAAACGTATCCTCGTGCTGGCGGAAGGGCCGCTTGCGCGGCAGGTGGAGCGCCAGTACGGGCTGTGGAACCTGCAGGTCCAGCGCGTTCCGGACGCCGCCTCTGCCTTGGCTGCGTTGGAGGCCGGCGTCGGGGTGCCCTACGACCTCGCGATACTGGATTTGCGGCCGGGCCGTGTTCCCGGAGGCGTGCCCGCGGTGCTGCTGCAGCGCTGCCGTGCGTCAGGTGTTCCCGTGGCGGCCCTCCAGGAAGGGCTTGGCGTGACCACTGGCGCACCGCGGGAGCACGGCGCCGACCACCTGTTGGCGGTGCCGCTATTGCTCGGCGATTTGCGCCAGTGCCTGCGCCCGCCGGTAGATGCTGCATCTGCACCCGTTGTTCCCCGGGCTGCTGGTCGACGCCTGCGCGTACTGCTGGCGGATGACAGTCAGTCGAACCGTCTCGTCCTCACCGAGTTGCTTCGTCGCCGCGGGTGCGAGGTGGACGTGGCCACCAACGGCGTCGAAGCGGTCGAGTCGGTACAGCGGTCGGCGCACGATGTGGTGTTGATGGATATCGACATGCCCGTGATGGACGGGGTGGCGGCATTGCAGGCCGTGCGACGGCTGGGTGGGCAGGCCTCGCGTTTGCCCGTAGTGGCGATGACTGCCCATGCTGCGCAAGGGGCGCGCACTGAATTTCTCGCGGCGGGCTTCGACGACTACTTGGCGAAGCCGGTGGAGGGCAGTGCTCTCATGGCGACTATTGCCCGCTGCGTGCCGGGCCTTGCCGCGCAGGCGACGACGACGGTAGCGGCCCCCGCAGCGCCTGCCGAGGCTGGCGCCTGGCTGGCCCAGCATGCGCTCGAAACGCCATTGGAGACCGGTGCGCTGCGGCGTCTGGCGCAGGAAGTGGGGCAGGACCGTCTCCCGCGCATGGTGAATATTTTCTGTCAGGAGCTCGAGCGCCGCGCAGCGCTGGTGCAGCAG
>JBEGRA010000083.1:0-3122 GCA_041180705.1 Pseudomonadota bacterium
TTCGTCACCGACATCGAAAGCGATACCGGTCCGCCGGGGCTCGACGAAGATGTGGTGCGTCTCATCTCGCGCAAGAAAGAAGAGCCACAGTTCCTGCTGGACTGGCGCCTGAAGGCTTTCCGTCACTGGCAGACCATGAAGGAGCCGAACTGGGCCTACGTGAAGTACCCGCCCATCGATTTTCAGGCGATCAGCTATTTTTCGGCGCCCAAGCAAAACAAGGACGGCCCGAAGAGCCTCGACGAAGTCGACCCGAAGTTGCTCGAGACCTACGACAAGCTGGGCATTCCGCTGCATGAGCGCGCGCGGCTTGCGGGCGTGGCGGTAGACGCCGTGTTCGACAGCGTTTCGGTAGCTACCACCTTCAAGGACCGCCTCGCCAAGGCAGGCGTCATCTTCTGCCCGTTCTCGGAAGCCGTGAAGGAACACCCGGAACTCATCGAACGCTGGCTCGGCAGTGTCGTGCCACCCGCCGACAACTTCTACGCAGCGCTCAACAGTGCCGTGTTCAGCGACGGCAGCTTCGTGTACATCCCGAAGGGTGTGCGCTGCCCCATGGAACTGTCCACGTACTTCCGCATCAATGCAGCGAACACCGGGCAATTCGAGCGCACGCTCATCGTCGCCGACGAGGGCAGCCATGTGTCTTACCTCGAAGGCTGCACGGCGCCCAAGCGCGACGAGAACCAGTTGCACGCCGCTGTGGTGGAACTGGTGGCGATGGACAACGCCGAGATCAAGTACTCGACCGTGCAGAACTGGTACCCGGGCGACGAAAACGGCGTTGGCGGCATCTACAACTTCGTCACCAAACGCGGCGACTGCCGCGGCAAGCGCAGCAAGATCTCCTGGACGCAGGTCGAGACCGGTTCCGCCATCACCTGGAAATATCCCAGCTGCGTGCTGACCGGCGACGACTCCGTCGGCGAGTTCTACAGCGTGGCAGTGGCCAACCACCACCAGCAGGCAGATACCGGCACCAAGATGATTCACGTGGGCCGCAATACCCGCAGCACCATCGTCAGCAAGGGCATCAGCGCCGGCAAGGCTCACAACACCTATCGCGGTCTCGTAAAGGTGTTGCCGTCGGCCGAGGGCGCGCGCAACTACACGCAGTGCGACTCGTTGTTGATGGGCCCGGGATGTGGTGCCCACACCTTCCCCTATGTGGAAGTGCGGAACCCGACCGCCACCGTGGAACACGAGGCAACCACCTCGCGTATCGGCGAAGACCAGTTGTTCTACTGCCTCCAGCGCGGGCTGTCCGAAGAGGACGCGGTGAACATGATCGTGAACGGCTTCTGCAAGGCCGTCTTCAAGGAACTCCCCATGGAGTTCGCCGTGGAGGCGCAGAACCTTCTGGCCGTCAGTCTGGAGGGTGCCGTGGGCTGAGCCCGCGTCCCCACTACCCGTTTCCCGGCCATCACCCTCAGGCGTGATGGCCCCTGCAAGAGTGAAGTGCCCATGACGAACCCCACCTCGACCCCCCTGCTGGAAGCCCGCGACCTCCATGTGGAAGTGAATGGCAAACCCATCCTGAAAGGGCTGACGCTGACGGTGAACGCCGGCGAAGTCCACGCCATCATGGGGCCCAACGGCTCCGGCAAGAGCACGCTGTCGCATGTCGTGGCCGGCAAGCCCGGTTACACCATCACCGGCGGCACTCTGCTTTACCGCGGGCAGGACCTGCAGGCACTGGCACCCGAAGATCGCGCACGCGCCGGCATTTTCCTCGCCTTCCAGTACCCGCTCGAAATTCCCGGCGTCAATAACGTCTACCTGCTGAAGGCCGCCCTGAACGCCAAGCGCAAGCACCAGGGTCTGCCGGAAGTGGATGCCTTCGAGTTTCTGCAACTGGTGAAGGCCAAGATGCAGCGCATGCAGATGGACGAAGCTTTTCTCTCGCGCGGCGTGAACGAGGGCTTCTCCGGTGGCGAGAAGAAACGCAATGAAGTCCTGCAGATGCAGATTCTTGAACCGACGCTGGCGCTGCTCGATGAAACCGACAGCGGCCTCGATATCGATGCATTGAAAATCGTGTCCGCGGGCGTCAACGACCTCCGTTCCCCCGACCGCGCCATCGTGATGGTCACGCACTACCAGCGCTTGCTGGACTACATCGTTCCCGACTTCGTCCACGTGCTGGCGGATGGCCGCATCCTGCTCAGCGGCGGCAAGGAACTCGCACTGGAACTCGAAGCCCGCGGCTACGACTGGGTCCGCGCGCAGGACGCCGCATGACCCAGGAAAACCTGCGCGCGCTCGGCCTCCCCTCCGCGCGCGACGAAGACTGGAAGTACGCGGCGCGCGCGCTGTCGCGTCGGGACTGGTGGACTGCTCCGGCAGAAGCCCTGTCCTTCCCTGGCAAGGCCGCCATCGAGGCGGCACTGTTGCCCGTGGAAGCCCCGGTGCTCGTCTTCTCCGGGGGCCATGCTGTCCCGCGGGGAATGGGCGGCTTCGGCACATTGCCGGCCGGTGTCACGCTGCGGCCACTGCCGGAAGACGCCATGCAACCTCCGCCGGGCAACGCCGGGCACGAACGCGTCGCCGCCATCGCGAACGGCACGACGCCGGGCGCCTGGGAACTGGCGGTCGCCGCCAACAGCGATGCCGGCACAGTGCAGCTGCTGCATCTTCCCGCTCCAGGTGCTGGTGCACTGGTGCTGCGCATCCGTCTCGCGCGTGGCGCACGATTGCAGTTGGTGGAATCGCTGGCCGCCGGCGACGAAGCCACCGCCGACGCTGCTCCAGCAGGTGCCGCCGCCAACTCCCCCGCCCCCACACTCACCCGTTGGCTGCAAGTGCAGTTGGCGGAAGGGGCGAACCTGACGCACGCCGTGGTTCAGCAACTCCCGCTGGACGCGGCCCTTCTCGAGCAAATCGACGTCAGCGTGGCGCGTGACGCCTCGTACCTGGGCATTCCCATCGTTCTTGGAGCGCAAGCGGCGCATACCTCGGCCAACGTATCGCTGGATGGCACGGGCGCTACCGCCCATTGGCAGCAGTTCCTGCGCGTCGATGGCGCGCAGCACACCGACGTACAACTCACCCTCACCCATGCCGCGGCAAACACCACAAGCACGCAGGCAGTGCGTGCACTGGCTGCCGGTCGCGCGCGTGGC
>JBEGRA010000084.1:0-2771 GCA_041180705.1 Pseudomonadota bacterium
TGATGGCGGCAGAGGGCAGGGGAGCCGAACCCGCAGGCACGTAGAGCCCGACGGCACGCAACGGCACTTCATGGCGTTCGCAGACGACGCCTGGCGACGTTTCCAGCACCAGTGGCTTGCCTCGTTGTGCCGCGTGAAACGCGCGCACGTTCGCGATGGCACGATCGATGGCGGTGCGTTGCACTTCCGAAAGGCGTGCGGCGGCGGCCGCGAACTCTTCGGGCGATACGGCGAGAGAGGCAAGTTCCACGCGGTCGAAACGCCGGGCATATGCGAGCAGGGCAGCGTCACCGTTGGCCCGCACCTCCGCAATGATTTCCCGCGCGGCCGCCACGCGAGCGGCGTCGTCCTTCTGCGCAGGGCGACGGAGCAGTTCGCGCTGTTGCACGGCCGACAGTTCCTGCCAAACCGTGATCGCGGGAAGGGAAGTTTCCGTGGTCATGCCAGCATCTTTTCCACGGGGAGCACCAGCACGGCGCTTGCCCCGGCGGCCTTCAAGGCTTCCAGCGTTTCCCAGAAGACGTTCTCGCGGCAGACCGCGTGTACGGCCACTTTGTCGCCGGGGCCTTCGAGCGGAATGATCGTCGGGTATTCGCTACCGGGGAGCAGGGCACGAATGGCCGGCAGCGCAGTGCGCGGCGCGTGCAGCATGATGTACTTGCTTTCCTTCACCTGCTGCACGCCGTCGATGCGCACCTGCAGACGCTTCACCCAGGAGTCTTTTTCCGGCGGCAAGGCGACCGGCGTGCGGAGAATGACGGCCTGGCTTTCCAGCACCACTTCCACTTCGCGAAGGTGGTTTGCCACCAACGTGCTGCCGGTGCTGACGAGATCGCAGATGAAATCCGCACGACCAAGACGCGGCGCGATTTCGACGGCACCCGACAAAGTCACCACGCTGGCCGTGACGCCGTTTTCGCGCAGGAAGCGGGCAAGGATGTGCGGGTAGGTGGTGGCAATGCGCTTGCCCTGCAAAGACTGCGCACCCGCGTAGGCAACGCCTTCCGGTGCCGCGATGGACAAGCGGCAGCGCCCGTAGTCCAGCACGCCGATCTGTTCGAATGTGGCTGGCACGCCGCGCGCCTCGAGAGCGAGTCGCTGCTCCTCGACGACATTCAGACCGACGATGCCGAGGTCGCAGACGTCTTCCTGAACGAGGTCGGGAATGTCGTCGTCGCGTACCAAGAGCACGTCCAGCGGCATGTTCTCGCCGTAGCAGACCAGTTGGTCTTTGCCGCGGCTGTATTTCAGGCCGCAGCGGGAAAGCAAGTCCAGCGACTGGTCGGTGAGACGACCGGACTTCTGGATGGCGACTTTGAGGCGAGTGGGCTTATCCATGAGAGGGTTCCGCAGGTGATGGCGCTGGCGCGGGCGTGGTGCCGCGGAGCCTTTCGGCGGCGATTCGGTAGCCGCCATTGCCGGTGACGAGACAGCGCGCGACACGACCGATGGTGGTGACGCTGACGCCGGTGAGTTTGTGGATTTCGCGGTAGGGCAGGCCCTGCTGGAGCAGGGCGACGACGGACCAACGGTCCGCCAGAGCCTGCAGTTCGGCCGGCGTGCAGAGGTCCACGAAGAAGGCACGGACCTCCTCGACGGTGCGGAGAGCGAGCACGGCCGTGCACAGCGATTCTTCCGCCGCCTGTTCCTGGGAACGGCTGACTGCGCGATGGAGTTTCATAATGTATTAATACGTTAATACATTGGAACAAAATAGGCAACCGATTTCCCGAAGGCTTGCCGCGGGCTTTCGGTCGCTCTAAAATACGCGCTTCCATCGAGACCGGCTGAGGGATTGGCCCTTTGAAGCCGGGGCAACCAACCGCAGGGCGCGCCTCCCAGGCCGCGGCGGCACGGTGCCAACTCCAACGCTCCCGTGCTACGCCACGGTGGCGACAGATGGACGGAGAGTCGCCTTGAACACTGCTGCAAATCCCACTGTCACCCCGGTGTCGGCTGCGCTTGGCGCGGCATCCCCAACGGCTGCGTCCATTCCCGGCAGGGATGGCATTGTCGAACTTCCCGCAGGCCTTAACCTCCACCACGGCGGGCAGCTCGCCTCGGCCAAGGTCGCATGGCACCTTGCGGGTCCTGTCGGGGCGCCCGTGGTGGCGGTCCTTGGCGGCATCTCCGCCGAGCGCGTGGTTGCTGCGGAAGAGGGCGGCTGGTGGGACGCCGGCATCGGCCATGGTCGCGGCGTGGACACGCTGCAGTGGCAGGTGCTCGGAATCGACTACCTTGGTGGTAGTGGCCTTTCCACGGGCCCGGCGCGTACTGATGCTTCTTTCCCCACCCTCAGCACCTTCGACCAAGCTGCGGCCTTGCTGGCAGTGCTGGATTCCCTGGGTATTCGGCAGTTGCATGCCATCGTCGGTGCCTCCTACGGCGGCATGGTGGCCTTGGCATTTGCCCAGCGTTATCCGGAGCGCGTAGCCCGGCTGGTGGTGATGTCCGCTGGCGAAAAGGCCCACCCCCTGTCCACTGCCTGGCGCAGTGTGCAGCGCGAGGTTGTCCGTTTCGGTCTGGCGCACGGGGATGGCACTGGTGGGTTGAAGCTCGCCCGTGCGCTGGCCATGGCCACCTATCGTTCGGGGCGCGAGTTCAAGGCGCGTTTCGAAGGCGAGCCGGGCCGCGATAGCGCAGGGGTCGTGCGCTTTCCGGTAGAGAGCTATCTGCACGCGCGGGGCGACGCCTATACCGCGCGGCACATTCCTGCGGCCTTCCTGTGCCTGTCCGAAAGCATCGACCTGCACTCGGTGGACGCTAGCCGT
>JBEGRA010000085.1:0-3675 GCA_041180705.1 Pseudomonadota bacterium
AGCCTGCCGCAGTACGCGAACACCAACTGGAACAACGCGCACAACTTCTACGGCGACCTCACCGAACTGGACGCCGCCAACCTCGATGACGTGAAGAGCTTCTTCAACAGCTACTACACGCCTTCCAACGCCGTGCTCGTGGTGGCCGGTGACTTCGATGCCGCGCAGGCGAAGGCCTGGATTGCGCAGTACTTCGGCAGCCTGCCCGCGCGTGCCACTCCGGCGCGCCCGGACATCACGGAGCCCGCGCAAACTGCCGAGAAGCGCGCTTCCTACGTCGACAAATTCGCGCCGCGCCCGGCGCTGGCAGTGGGCTGGCACATGCCGGACCGCAACACGCGCGACTGGCTGGCTATGGGCGTCGTCGACGAACTGCTGCTGCAGGGTGATGCCAGCCTGCTGCGCCAGCGCATCGTGCGCGACCGCGGCATGAGCAGCAGCATCGATGGTGGCGTCAACTTGCTCGGCAATCTGTACAACTACAACGGACCGATGCTGTTCACCGCCTACCTCATCCACGACCCGGCAAACTCGCCGGACGCCGTGCTGGGTGCCATCGACTCCGCCGTGGAAGAGTTCAAGGCCAAGCCGCCGACGGCGGAAGACATGGAACGCGCCATCACCACGCTGCGCTCCGGCCTGTACGACGTGGTCGGCAGCAGCACGCGTTTCGGTCTGGTGGACTTGCTGGCGTCGTTTGCCCTGTTCGACGATGACCCGGCGCGCATCAACCGCCTCGAGGCGGAACTGCGCAGCGTGAAGCCGGAAGAAGTGCAGGCTGCCGCCCAGCGCTACCTGCGCCCGGAAAACCGCACCATCCTCACCGTGGAAGCCGGTGCCGCGCCGAAACCCAAAGCCCCGCCTGCCGCAGTCCCGGCCGTAACTCCGGCCGCAGCGCCTGCCAAGCCCAGCACCAACGGAGGTGCCCAGTGAACCACCTGAACCGTTGCGCGGCCTGGTTGCTGGCCGCTGCTGCTCTTCTTGCCCTGCCCACGCAGGCCGCCGTCGACCTGTCGAAGGTCCCGCCCGTCGGCACGCCGAAGGATTTCGCCCTTCCCGCGCGTGAAACCATCACGCTGCCGAACGGCCTGAAGGTCAGCTTCATTCCCTTCGGCACGCTGCCGAAGGTAACGCTGGTGGCTTCGGTGCGCACCGGCAACATCGATGACGGCGCGCATCCGGGTCTGGCGGACATCACCGCCGACCTCATGGCCGAAGGCGCCGGCGACCGGGATGGCCCGGCGCTCGACCGGTACGTGGCGGGCATGGGCGGCAGCCTCGGCGTGGGCAGCGGCGAAACGCAGTTCAGCGTTTCTCTGGATGTGCTCGCCGAACGCGGCCCGGACGCCTTGCGGGTCATCGCCGACGTGCTGCGCCGCCCGAAGCTTCCTGCCAGCGAACTGGAGCGCCTGCGCGGCGACATGGCGCGCAACGTCAGCATCGGTCGCTCGCAAGCGCAGACCCAGGCCGGCGAAGCCTTCCAGAGCCTCATGTTCCCGGGCCACCCGTATGGTCAGGGCATGCCCACGGATGCGGACATCGCGGGCTATACGCTGGCGGACGTGCAGCGCTTCGTGGCCACGCAGTTCGGTGCCGCGCGCACGCAAATCTACGTAGCCGGCAGTTTCGACCGCGCGGCCATGGAAGCTGCCATCCGCCATGCTTTCGGTGACTGGGCAGCCGGCCCGGCCCCCACGGCCATCCCAGCCGTACCCAAGGCGCAACTCGGCGTGCGACTGGTGGACCGCAAGGACGCGCCCCAGAGCACCATCGTGCTCGGCCTGCCCGTTGTGACGCCGGACCACCCGGATTGGATGGCGCTGCAGGTGGCCAATAGCCTGCTGGGCGGTGCCTTCTTCTCGCGCATCACGCTGAACATCCGCGAGGCCAAGGGCTACGCGTACTCCCCGGGCAGCGGCATCTCGCCGCGGACGGGCAGTGCCGTCTGGGCGCAGAATGCCGACGTGACGCGTGAGGAAACCGCCAACGCGCTGAAGGAGATCTACCACGAGGTGGAACGCCTGCAGACGGAACCGCCTCCGGCGGACGAACTGCAGCGCAACCAGAACCTGTTGGTGGGCCGCCTGGCGCTCAGCGTTTCCACGCGGCAGGGCCTGGTCGGCCGCGTGGCCTTCCTCGACCAGTTCGGGTTGCCCGACAGCTGGCTTGCGAACTACGTATCGGCCGTGCGTGCGGTGACGCCGCAACGGCTCGTGGAAGTAATGCAGACCCACCTCGCCCCCGCGAAGATGTCGCTGGTGGTGGTGGGAGACATGAACAAGGTGCGGGACAGCGTGAAGGCGCTGCCGCAAATCCAGACCCTGCCGGAGACCTGAGCGATGAGCGACCGTGATGTGATGGAGTATGACGTTGTCATCGTGGGCGGTGGCCCGGCGGGCCTGGCCTGCGCGGTCCGCCTGAAGCAGCTCGATGCCAACCTGAATGTCTGCGTGCTCGAAAAGGCCTCCGGCGTCGGCGCCCATGCGCTGTCGGGTTGCGTCATGGACCCGGGCCCGCTGGATGCCCTGCTGCCTGCCTGGCGCGACAACATGCCGCACACCTGCGTGCCGGCCAAGCGCGACGAGTTCAAGCTCCTGAGCCGCGACAAGGCCTGGAACCTGCCCTACATCCCGCCGACGCTGCACAACGATGGCAACTTCATCATTTCGCTCGGTCAACTGACGCCGTGGATTGCCGCGCAAGCGGAAGCGCTTGGCGTCGACGTGTTCCCGGGCTTTGCCGCCGCCGAAGCCATCTACGACGAAGCGGGCGCCGTGAAGGGCGTGCGCATCGGCGACATGGGCATCACCAAGGCGGGTGAGCAGGGCTCGAACTACACCCCGGGCGCCGACATTCACGCCCGCCTCACGGTGTTCGCCGAGGGCAGCCGTGGCCATGTCACGAAGACGCTCATCGAGCGCTTCAAGCTGGACGAGGGGCGCAATCCGCCCACCTTCGGTCTCGGCTTCAAGGAACTGTGGCAATTGCCCCCGGGCCGCGTCGAGCCGGGCCTCATCCAGCACGCCTTCGGTTATCCGCTCGACAACGGTACCTACGGCGGCAGCTTCATTTACCACCTGAACGACGATCGCGTGTACGTGGGCTATGTCGTGGGTCTCGACTACAGCGACCCGCGCCTGAAGCCGTTCGAAGCGTTCCAGCAGTTCAAGGCGCACCCCACGGTGGCGCCGCTGCTGGAAGGTGGCGAACTGGTGCAGTACGGTGCCCGCACCATCAACGCCGGCGGCTGGCAGTCGCAGCCGAAGATGGACATGCCGGGTGCCATGCTCATCGGTTGCACCGCCGGCACGCTGAACGTGCCGCGCGTGAAGGGCGTGCACCAGGCCATCCGCTCCGGCGTTCTCGCCGCCGAACACTGGGTCAAGACGGGCAGCACCGCAGGCTTCGACGAAGCCTGGCGTGCTTCGCCGGGTGGCCAGGAGCTGAAGGCCGTGCGCAACTTCAAGCCGGGCTTCAAGAAGGGCCTGTGGTGGGGTCTCATCAACGCCGGCATCGAGACCGTGCTGGGTGGCCGCACCCCGTGGACCTTGAAGAACAAGGCCAACCACCTCGCGCTGAAGAAGCTCGATGAAGTGGCCGAGATGGACCGCGGCTGGCGCGCGGACCGCACGCTGGCGCCGCGCGACCGTTTGGCTGCCGTGTTCAACGCGGGCA
>JBEGRA010000086.1:0-10187 GCA_041180705.1 Pseudomonadota bacterium
ATCGCCGGTACTGCCAGCAGCCGGTGCCACCATGCGCCCGGTGAGCATGAGACCCCAGGTGCCAGCGTTCACGAACAGGGAATCGGCACGCCCCAGATGAGCGGACCAGTCGCCCGCCCCCAACTTGTCGGCAATCAAGCGGTCTGCCGTGGCGGCGTCCGGAATGCGCAGCAAGGCTTCCGCCAGACACATGAGGATGACACCTTCCTGTGACCCGAGGTCGTACTGGCGCAGGAAGGCGTCCATGCCGGTTTTCTGCAGGCGCTGGGCCCGCACCGCCTCCACCAAGGCCACGGCCTGCGCCTGCACCGCCGCACGTTCACTTGCCGGCAAACCAGCGAGCGGCAGCAACGTTTCAAGCACACGGTCCTCGGGCGCCAACCAGTGGGCGTTGATGCGGGCGGCGGGGGAAAGCTCGCCACGCATGGCGCCCGCGGAGAGAAAGACGAGTGGCGAGAGGGGGATATTGGACCGATGCATGGCGCCTCCAGAAGTTCGTGCCACTTTATTTGCATTCAAGCAGTGGTTTATTCTTCAATAAATTGAATTTTCAGATGTTTTCACCTTCAACAGGAAACGACCGTGCCCGAAAACCTCGATCGCACCGACCGTCGTCTGCTGGAACTGCTGCAGAAGGATGGCCGCACTTCCGTGGCGGAACTCGCACGGCAGGTACACCTGTCGTCCACGCCATGCCTGGAGCGCGTGCGCCGTCTGGAACGAGAGGGTTACATCACCGGCTACGCCGCCCACCTCAGCCCTCCCAAACTCGGCGCGGCACTACTGGCGTTCGTGGAAGTTTCCCTGGACCGCACCACCCCCGACGTGTTCTCGCAGTTCCGCGACGCCATGCTGGGCATCGACGAAGTGCAGGAGTGCCACATGGTGGCTGGCGGCTTCGACTATCTGCTGAAGGTACGCGTGCGCGACATGGAGGCGTATCGGCGGTTTCTGGGCGAACGACTGACCGGACTCGCGGGCGTTCAGCAGACGCATACCTACGTGGTGATGGAGGAAGTGAAAAGCACCCACCGGCTCAGCATCCCCGTCTGAAGAAAGCACTTCGGCTTGTGCCCGGGAAGCGCAGGCGTCAACCTTGATTCCTTGCCCCGCGCACCCACATGCAAAACACGACAAGTCAGAGGATGCCGACCATGGTCACCGCCGTCACCACCGACCGTTTCCAGCAGGAAGTTCTCGAAGCCTCGAAGTCCCACCCGGTGGTCGTGGATTTCTGGGCGGCCTGGTGCGGCCCTTGCCGCGCACTGGCCCCCATCCTGGAGCGCGTGGCGCCCGACTATGAAGGCCGGGCCACCATCGTCAAGGTGAACACCGACGAAGAGCCCGGTATCGCCCGGACGTTCAACATCCGCAGCCTGCCGACGGTAGCGGTGTTCAAGGATGGCAAGATCGTGGACGGCTTCATGGGCGTGCAGCCCGAATCCGTCATCCGCGAAACGCTGGACCGCCACGTCGGCGGTGGCGCCGCTGCCGCTCGCGAAGCGGCTGTGGCACGTGCCCGCGGTGGCGACTACATGGGTGCCCTCGGTGCCTTGCGGGAACTGGTACGCGCCGGGCAGGGCTTGCCACGCACCGAAGACGTGCTGGCACTCGTCGACGTGCTGCTGATGCCGCCGCTGGCACAAGCAGCGGCGGATGAAGCAGCCACCCTTCTGGCGGCCCTGCCCTTCGCTGCCCGCGAGAGCACGCCGGCTCAGGAACGGGCAGCCCGCTTGCGCTTCGTCCGAATCGCGCTGCGGCAAGGTGCGGCCGCCGGGTCTGCCGAAGCCCTGGAAACCGAAGGAGCTGCGCATTTTCTCGGTGGACGCCAGCAGGACGCGCTGGACGCGTTCCTGCTGCTGCTCCAGCACCACCCGGCTTACCGCGCCGAGAGTGGCGAACTCGCCGGCCGCCGCGCCTTGGTCGATGCGTTCCTGCTGTTGGGGGAAGACGAAGAACTGGTGCCGCGCTATCGACGCCGCATGGCGGCGGCGCTGCACTAGTCGTTCAGCACAACACCCGCATGAAAAACCGGCCCGGGCTTGACGAGCCGGCGCAGTGCTACTGCTCGGCAGCCGCTTCGCGACGCAGGCGCTCGGCTGTTTCCGTCCCCAGATAGGCCTCGATCCAGCGGCGCACCAGATACAGCAAGGGAATCATCACCACGGCAGCCAGGAACTTGTAGCTGAAGTTGACGATACCCACGGCCAGGAACAGCGACATCGACCAGTGCTGGGGGCCCAGCACGAACGCGATGTAGAGCACCACGAAGCTGTCGATGAACTGCGAAATGACGGTGCTGGCCGTGGCCCGCAACCAGACGGCGCGTTCACCGGTGCGCTTGCGGATGGCGTGGAAGGCGGTGACGTCCACGACCTGCCCGATGAGGAAGGCTGTCAACGAGCCACCGATGGTCCACAGGCCCTGACCGAAAATATTGCTGAAGGCCGCCTGCATATCGGGTACGCCGTGTTCCGCGCTCACGCTCACCCACCACGGTGCGGGGGCAACACTGATCATGAGATAGGCCATCAGGAAGGCGTAGGCAATGACGCCGGAGGCCACGTAACTGATGAAGCGCACGCCACGAACGCCGAAGTACTCGTTGATGGTGTCTGTCAGGATGAACACGAACGGCCACAGCAACACGCCGGTGGTGAATGAAAGCGTCCCGCTTTCCCCGAACGCGTGCCAGGTTACTGGCGCAATGCCGAGCGTGGCCTCCAGCGAGAAGATCTTCACGCCGACGAACTCGGCCACGAGCGCATTGCCGACGAGCATCGCCGCCAGAATGAGGAACAGGCGAACGCCACGATTATCGATGGTGGGAACCATGTGGTGTTGGGGGTTCATGCGGGGCCTCAGTCGGGTTGGCGCTGGACGGTGTCGGGGCTGAACGCGGGCAAGCAGACGGCGACGTATTCCGCGCCCCCGGCGTGCGGGGTGGAGTAACGCACCCATTCGCCGGCATGGGCGATGACCGCTTGCCCGGCACTGACGTCCTGAACACCGGCAGCACTTTCCACGCGCAGACAACCCGCCAGCACTACCGTGTATTCGTCGAAAGCGGGTTGCTGGGCAGGCTCCACCCAGCCTTCCGGAGAGGTCATGCGGGCGACGCTGACCGCAGCGGTGCCGCTGTTGACGCGCCCGATGTATTCCTCGATGCGCTTGGGCCGCGTGCCAACCGAGGGCACGACCGTGGGAGAGGCGATGAAGGTAGGCATTCGGGGAGTATGCCCGAAGCGGTGAAGTCGGTGCGTCGGCGTACGAAGTTCAGTCGTCGACGTCCATCCACTGCAGACGCCCAAGCTGCCGGCGCTGGCGTTTGTCCGGCTTGGTGTCCGGGTGCGGCATGGCGCCCCCGTGGAGTTTTCGGAACGCCGCCTCCCTCTCCCGCCGCTCGCGGCTCAGCGGGTCCTCGCTGAACGCTGCACCCATGATGGCGGCCGGGCCACGGCGCAGGGGCAGACCGGTGACCGTGCCCTCGACCGTCTCGCCACCGCGGTTCACGGCTACCCGATCTCCGACTTTCAGATGACGAGAAGCCTTCACGCGCTCGCCGTTCAGTTGCACATGGCCGCCGGAAACCGCGGCTGTCGCCAGCGCGCGGGACTTGTGGAAACGCGAATGCCACAGCCACTTGTCGATGCGCAGTTGTGAACCGGGCGCCAAGTCGAACCAGCGCGCGTCGGCGGCGGGCAGCGTTTCGTCTTCGGGGCCTGCGGGTGCTTCTTCGTCGTGCTGCATGAGGGCATTCTAGCGGCCGCTGCCGGCGGCGTCCGTCTCGGCTAAACTGCACTCCCCATGAAGCCCGCCAAGCCTGCTCCTCGCGACAACGTGTCCCTGGTCTACGGGACCGGCATCGGTCGTCTTTGCCCGGGCTGCCGCCGCCCGGCCGACCAGTGCGCCTGCGGCGCAGGCGCCACCCGCAAGCCGGCTGCCGGCACCCCCATTCGCGTGGCCCGCTCCACGGCGGGCCGAGGCGGCAAGGCAGTGAGTGTCATTACCGGCCTCCCCCTGGACGAACCCGCGCTCGAGACGCTCGCCAAGCAGTTGAAACAAGCCTGCGGCACCGGCGGCACCGTGAAAGACGGCAATATCGAAATTCAGGGCGAACACCGGGACCGGCTCGTGGCCGAACTGGTCAAGCGCGGATTCCCCGCCAAGAAGGCCGGGGGTTGAGGAGCGAGCGCGGCGCCAGGGTCTTTCCCGCGAGGAGCTAGCGCGGCGAACCGCTGACCGTTTCCAAAGTCGTCGTCAGGACCGGCGCGATGCGCGGCTGCACCCACCACAAGGCGGCCAGCAAACCGCCCATCAACAGCAACCGCCAGCGCAGGGCCGAACGGCGCCGCGCAGCATCGGCCAATGCCTTTTTTCGCAGCGTTTCACCGCTGTGTCGCATCGCTTTCCAGCCTCGCCCGCGCTTCCTATACTTCACACCATCGTAACCGTTTTCGCGACAGCGCCCCGCTCCACCGCGGTCCCGCGCCGCGCTCACCCCGAGGCCACCCCATGGATTCCGCCTTCCTCACCCGCCTCGCCGCTCAGGCGGAAAGTCTGCGCGAACAAGGTCTGTTCAAGAACGAGCGCGTGCTGGGTTCCCCACAGCAACCGCTGGTTCAGGTGAACGGGCGCGAGTACATCAACCTCTGCGCCAACAACTATCTGGGGCTGGCGAACCACCCCGCCGTGCGTGACGCTGCCCACGCCGCGCTCGACCACTACGGCTATGGCATGGCTTCGGTGCGTTTCATCTGCGGCACGCAAACGCCGCATCGGGAACTGGAGCAGCGCCTCTCGGCCTACCTCGGCACCGAAGATACCATCCTCTATTCCTCCTGCTTCGACGCGAACGGAGGCTTGTTCGAGACGCTGCTGGACGAGCAGGATGCCGTCATCAGCGACGCGCTGAACCACGCTTCCATCATTGACGGCATTCGCCTGTGCAAAGCGCGCCGCCTGCGCTACGCCAACCGCGACATGGCCGAACTGGAGGCCCGCCTGCAAGAGTCGCAGGACTGCCGTACCCGCCTCATCATCACCGATGGCGTCTTTTCGATGGACGGCACCGTGGCGCCGTTGCCGGAAATCTGCGCGCTGGCGGACCGCTACGGCGCCCTGGTCGCGGTAGACGATTCCCATGCCACCGGCTTCATGGGCGCGAACGGCCGTGGCACCCATGAGCTGCATGGCGTCATGAATCGCATCGACATCCTCACCGGCACGCTCGGCAAGGCACTCGGTGGCGCTTCCGGTGGCTACATCAGTGGCAGCAAGGAAGTGATCACCTGGCTGCGTCAGCGCAGCCGTCCGTACCTCTTCAGCAACGCCATCCCTCCGGTGGTAGCCGCCACGACGCTGCGCGTCCTGGACCTCGTGGAGCAAGGCACGGCGCTGCGCACCAGCATCCACGCCAACGCGCGCCATTTCCGCAGCCGCATGGAGGCCGCAGGCTTCCGACTCATCCCCGGCGAAACGCCAATTGTCCCCGTGATGATCGGCGAAGCTCCACTGGCCGTGAAACTGGCGGAACGTCTGCTGGAACTCGGCGTCTACGTCATCGCCTTCAGTTTTCCCGTGGTGCCCCACGCGCAAGCGCGCATTCGTACCCAACTCACGGCCGCGCACACCACCGAACAGCTCGACCGCGTGGTCGAAGCGTTCATCACCGCAGGCCACGAACTCGGCATCCTCGGAGCAAAGTCATGAAAGCACTCGTCAAGGCAGAGGCCGCCCCTGGCCTCACCATGAAGGACATCCCCGAGCCGACCATCGGCCCCAACGACGTACTCATCAAGACGCGTCGCACCGCCATCTGCGGTACCGACATGCATATCTGGCACTGGGACGAGTGGGCGCAGCGTACGGTGCCGGTACCGATGCAAGTCGGGCATGAATATGCCGGCGAGATCGTCGAGATGGGCAGCGAAGTCCGCGGCCTCAAGATCGGCGACCGCGTCAGCGGCGAAGGCCACATCACCTGCGGGTTCTGCCGCAACTGTCGTGCTGGCCGTCGTCATCTGTGCCGCAACACCGAAGGCGTGGGCGTGAACCGCCCGGGCTGCTTCGCGGAATACCTGTCTTTGCCGGCCTCGAACGTCTTCAAGCTGTCGCCGGTCATCGACGACGAACTGGCCAGCATTCTGGACCCGTTCGGCAACGCCACGCATACGGCCCTGTCGTTCGGCGTGGTCGGTGAAGACGTGCTCATCACCGGTGCCGGCCCCATCGGCATCATGGCCGTGGCCATCGCGAAGCACGTCGGGGCGCGTCACGTGGTCATCACGGACGTGAACGACTACCGGCTCGACCTCGCGCGACAGATGGGCGCAACGCGTGCCGTGAACGTCGGCCGGGAAAAGCTGGACGATGTGGTCAAGGAACTCGGCATGGAGGAAGGATTCGACGTGGGCATGGAAATGTCCGGCAACCCGCATGCGTTCCGCGATTTGCTGCGCACCATGAACCATGGCGGTTCCGTGGCCCTGCTGGGCATCATGCCGGAGAACACCGGCATTTCCTGGGACGAGGTCATCTTCAAGGGCTTGAACATGAAGGGCGTCTACGGACGCGAAATGTTCGAGACCTGGTACAAGATGGCAGCCATGCTGCAGAGCGGCCTGGACATCCGCCCCGTCATCACCCACCGCCTGCCGGTAGCGGATTTCCGGGAGGGCTTCAAGATCATGGGCTCGGGCCAGAGCGGCAAAGTCATTCTCGACTGGGCGGCGTAAGGTTTCTGACGCCACCGGCGCCGGCCTCCTGCAGTTGAGGCCGGCGCTGGCGTCGGCGAGTCAGCGGTTCTTCTTTGCCGCCTCGCGCTTGGCCGCCTTGGCCGCGCGCTCATCTGCCTCCACTTTCAGCAGACGCTCGATGCCGGCACGCCCGATGCTGGACCATTCGTAGACCCAGTTCGCACCGCCATCGGGGGAACGCAGCAGCACGTCGTGGACTTCCGCGATACGACGAATGGCAAAGAGTCCGTTTTGCCGCGACTGGAAGAGCCGTGTTTCCACCGGCAAGGCCTCCGTCAACTGCTTCCAGGTCTTGCCGTTGTCCGTCGATACCTTGATGCCCGAGTCGCCGAAGACACCACCGGCTTGCAGCACCCTACCATCGCCCGGCACCACCAGTGGCGACACCTTGACCGTATAACCCGTGTTCAGTTCCTGCCAGTTGGCGCCATAGTCGCGCGAGATCCAGGCACCGGAGAACATTCCCGCGAAACCACCCGCCGCAATGGTCAGAACGCTTACCGTGCCATCCGGCATGAGATCCACAGACTGGATGTCGCGGTTACCCGTGAGGTTGTGGTTTTCCCAGGTACGCGTGGCGTAGCGGAAATGCTTGAGCAGACCCGTACTGCCTTGAACCAGCAGGATTCCTTCGGGAGTCTCGAGCGCCCAGGCACCGCGGTTGCCCGACCACAGGCTCTGCGTCAACTGGACAGAGCCCACCTCCTCCCAACGCTCTGCATCGAGGGCAGCGGCGCGGTAAAGCCGCAGCGCACCCGGTACTTCCTGCGCGAGATACCAATCGCCCTGCGGCGAATGACTGATGAACAGGGCGCGGCCCGCCGGCAGCCCGCGCATGGGCACTTCGCGGCTCGTACCATCCGCGGCAAACACGACGAAGCGGTTCCACTCGGTCAGCGCAACGTATTCACCGGGGGAAGATCCCGCAGTGGCCCAGAGCAAAGGCCACGGACGGGGCGCCGTCAGCGTCGTCCATTCACCGCTCGTGCTGCGCACCAGCAACTTCCCGAGCGCCGATGGCGCCAATAGGCGCCCATCGGCGAGTTCCTTCAGGCCCTGCAAACCGACGGGCCCGCGAGCGAGTTGGAGGTCGAAGAAAATCTGGGAATAAGCGCTCTCCACCCAGCCGCCGCCGGTCGGTGCTGATGCCAGCCTCGACTCCATCGCCGGGGCCGCTTCGCGCCAAGCCTCGGCTGGCGTCTTGGCTTCGGACACTCGCCCGATGAGCCAGGCGCCGATGTTGGGCGTCAGCATCAAGGTACCAAGATCTGCCGACTGCCCCGGCTTGACGTCAAAGGCGCCCAACCCGCCCTGGGCCGCGGCGTTGAAGTCGATCCAGCGGAACGTGACGCGGTCCGCGATGGACGACAGGTAGTAACGCCCAGCGGGCAGTACGGCGGCATAGAGACCAAGGTTATTGGCGTAGCCATCGGACACCGGGCGAATCTCGAAGCGCGCCGTATCGCTGGCGACGGTGACCACATCGGGGCGCCGCGCACGTACGTCGTTGGTGATGAGTGCGAAACGCACCACGCCTTCCTCCGCACCCAAGGTCCGCAAGGAAGGCAGGAAGGCCTGCCGCAGCGGTAGGTCCCGTTGGGCTTTCACATCCGGGTAGGGCGGCAAGGGCCGCGGCGGCAGCGGGATCACGCTGGGCGGAGCCGGAGACACCGTCGGCACAGGTACCGGCATTGGCACCGGAACCGCCTGCGGCGGCACGGCTGGAGCAACTGCCGGCGGCGGCGCGGCAACCAACGTGCGCAAGGGAGGCGCAACGGCTTGCCGCTGCGACGAATCCTGCTGGGCTTTCCCGTCCGGATACGGCGGCAAGGATCGCGGCGGCGGCACGCTTGGAGCAACTGCCGGCGGCGGCGCCGCTACAGGAGCCACAGCGTGCGATACGAAAGGGCTGCCGATGAACAGCAGACACAGGGCAGTACGCACCGCGTAGCCCGGACGAATACGATTCATGAGGCTCACCGAGGAACGTAGATGTAGATGGTGGTGGGCTGCGGCGGGACGCGCGCGAGCACTTCGCCACCGGACGGCGCATCCTTGACGCCATGCGCGACTAGATAAGCATGCAAGGGCTGGGCCTTGCCGGTCAGCAGGGACAAGACGCCGCCATCGATGGGCAACTGCACCTCGTCGAAGAGACCCTTGTAATAACTGGCGCTTTCCATGGCTGCAAAACGCACATCCATGCCCGCGCGATAGGCTTTCTTCACCTCATCCCATTCCACGACGTAGAGCTTTTCGCCGTCCACGGCACAGGCGGCGGGGAAGAACTCTGCCGCACGGCTTGCGCGCCCTGCTTGCCCGAACTGGCAGGAAGCGTGAAAGGCGACGCTGCCTGACGCTAGGCCCAACGCGGTTTCAATCTGGGGACCCGCCGTCTTGGCGTCGTAAAACGGCGTGGCGCAGCCGGCGGTGCACAGGGCCGCCACCAAAGGCAAACAGCGGCGGAAGAAAAACCATTTCATTGAACAAACCTCAGGCCGGCACTTCGCCGGCAATGGTGGTGCGATACATCTCGCGACGGTAACCCTGATAGTCATTGAATGCCTGATGGATGCACAGGCGGTTATCCCACAGCGCGAGCATGTCGGGCTCCCAACGAAGACGGCAAGTGAAGGCTGGCTGCGTCATGTGTTCGCACAGGTACTGCAGCAGCGGCGCAGCTTCATCAGGCTTCAAGCCATCGATACCGACACCGTAGGACGAATCCAGATAGAGAGACTTCTCGCCGGTGACAGCGTGCGTACGCACCAGCGGATGCGTATTCCCGCGTACCTTGCGTTGCACGTCGTCTGGCAGGCTGGCTGCGTTCTTGAGTGCAGAGAGCTTGCCCAGAGGACTGTCGTTCTCGACGGCGAAGTCTTGCGCGGACTGCAACACGTCGCGCATGGAGAAACGCACACGCAAACCGGACAGCAGTTGCTGGAAAGCCGGGCTGAGCATGCGGTAAGCCAACGCCGAGTTCGCCCATAACGTGTCGCCGCCATAGGGAGGCACTTGCACCGAACGCAACGAGGTAATGGAGGGCGGTTCCGGCAAGAACGGCGAGTCCGTATGCCAGCCGGAACCGAAAACCATCACGGAAGCGTCGTCCGCCTCGCGGATGAGAGGATGAACGTTGCGATGCCCCGGTACGCCTTTAGTGTATGCATCTTCCGCGAACGGACCGAACCGCAGGCTGAAGGACTCGTGGTCGGCGTGAGTCATGCGTTGCTGGCGGAAGTAGACCATCTTGTGACGGAACAGCGCGTCACGCACTTCGGCGAACTGCTCGTCGGAAATGCCCGCCACGGCGATACCGACAATCTCGGCGCCCATCGCCGCTGCCAACGGCCGCACTTCGATGTGCTGGTAAACACGCGCGGCGTTGTCGAAACCGCCGGTCGGATGAAGCTTCATGTGTTTTCCTGC
>JBEGRA010000087.1:0-9082 GCA_041180705.1 Pseudomonadota bacterium
CTGCCCGCGGAACGTCATGCCGTCGACCGCCTGCACCAGTTCGCGAATGAGCCCATGCGTCGCGCCCAGTTCGCGGCTGGTCACCAGCGCGTAGCCCACCACCACGCCCGCGTCGACCGCAATGACCGCAGGCGTCTGCGCGTGCATGGTCTGCAGGAATTCAAGCGAATATTCGGCCGTGACGAAGCCTTCGGCCGCGCGTTCGGCGGCGTCGATACGCGAGGCCAGATTGGCGTTCTGCAGCGCCTTGATGCCCACCACTTCCGACAGGCTGTCCGCCCGCTTGAGAACCGCCGTCATCGTCCGCTCCCCGCCTGCCCTCAATCGAACCGGATGCGCACGATGGAGAAGTCATCGTCGAGCGGCCCCGGCCCGTGCAGGTTGCGGGCCCAGGCCAGCAGCCCTTCCAGCCCACCGGGTTCGGTGCCGTGCTGGCGCATGAAGTTCTCGAAGTCGTCGAACGTGGCGTCCACGCCCTGCTGGTCCATGATCTCGAAGCAGCCATCGCACAGCACGATGAGCGAAGACCCCTCCGGCACTTGCACGCTCTGCGCGCGGTAGACGATATCGGGCATCACACCGACGATGAGCCCCGGCGAACGCAGGCGCTCGCTCGTGCACTGCCCCGCGCTATCCGGCGCAGACAGCAGCAGTGCGGGCGGATGGCCCCCGCTGCAATGCGTGAGCGTGCGCGTGGAACGGCGATAGACGCCGTACCACAGCGTGAAATACATGTCGTTGTGCTTCTCGCACTGGAAAGCATTGCTGATGCCGCCCATGGCGGCGGCCGGGTCGCGGAAGTCCACGCCGGGCAATACGCCGGAACGGATGACGTTGATGGCCGTGACCGCCAGCAAGCAGGCACCCACGCCGTGGCCGCACACGTCGAGCAGATACACCGCGAAGTGGTCGTCGTCGATCCAGTGGTAGCCGAAGGCGTCGCCGCCGAGCTCCGTCGACGGCTGGTAGACCCAGTCGATTTTCAACGGCGTGCTGGTGGGCTCGGGCAGGCTGGCGCGGATATAGCGCATCGCTTCGGCCAGTTCTTCGTCCAGCCGGCGCTGCGTCTGCTCGAGCAGGTCCTTCTCGCGCTGCAGTTCCACCACGCGCAGCGCATCGAGATCGCGCAGGCGCTTCTTGTCGATGGACGTGGTGACACGCGCGCGGAGCAAGGTGGGGTTGAAGGTCTTGGGGAGGTAGTCTTCGGCGCCCGCCTCAATGCAGCGTACTGCCGTGTCGATTTGCTCCGAACTGGAGATGACGATGACCGGTACCCGCCCGAGCGTGGGTTCCTGCTTCATCGCCTGCAACAACTCCAACCCGTTCATCTCGGGCATCTCGATGTCGAGCAGCATCAAGTCGAACGAGGTTTCGCGAATCTTCTCGAGCGCTTCGCGTCCGTTGCCGGCTTCCACGATGGACTGGATGCCCAGTTCCTTCAGCGCGCGGATGAGCCCGAGCCGCATGAGCCGACTGTCGTCGACCACCAGCACGCGTGCCTCCGCAAGCATGGCAGTCGGGTCGGGCGCCGCTTCGGCCAGGGCCATCGGCGTGGAAATGTCGGTCATGGATTCACCTTGGGCTCAGTCGGCAGTTTCGCGGGGAACCAGCGGGACCCAACGCGCCGCCTTGGCAAGCAGCGTCGGGCCGTCATGGGGTTTGGTGACGTAGTCGCGCACGCCAAGACGCGCCACGGCAGCCAGCGTCTGCGGCGCGTTGTTGGCGGTGAGCATGATGACCTTCGTGGCAGCGATCGCCGGGTCGGCACGCAGTTCGCGCAACATGCCAAGGCCGTCGAGCACCGGCATGTTGTAGTCGAGCAGCACGAGGTCCGGGCGGTGCTCGCGAACGGCGGCCAGGCCTTCCAGACCCTCCGCCGCCTGCAGCACCGTGCAAGCGAACGGGCGGAACAACTCGACGATGGATAGCCGCAGCACGCGGCTGTCATCGACCGTGAGGATGACTGGCGTACTCATGGCGTAGTCCCGGCGGGGCATGACAACGACAGCGCCAGAGGATGCCCGGCGCAGGTCATCGGCAACACGACGCTTGCGGGCATTGCGGTGGTGGAACCTTCAGCACCGACAGGCGCTCGCCACGAGAATGTGGCCGCCACGGGCGTCCCCAGCGTCACTTCAACGCCGCGCGCGCCCAGTCGCCCGGCCCAATGACCGGCCACCTGGTTCAGCAGTTCGGCGACCAACTCGGCGGCCAGGTTCGCCACTTCGTCCGCTGCTGCCGCACGCCCGAGCATGCGCGGCAACAAGGCCGCGACAGCGCCGGGCGCCGCGGCCAAGTGCAATTCGCAGGGCGTGCCGTCCAAGGACACGGGCAAAGTACTGGCATGGGGAAGCGATTCTTGGGCGAGCACAGCAGACCGCGTACAACGCCAGACGGCCTCCAGGACTTCGGCAACGGCTTCGGTCAAGGTGGGGCCAGTTACGTCGGAGCCGTTCACTTCGCCACTTCCTGACGCAGGGCATCCAGGATGGCGCGCGGCATCTGCCCGAGGGGCACTACGCGCTCCACGGCACCAGTGCGAATGGCGGCCTGCGGCATGCCGAAAACAACGCAGCTTTCTTCAGCCTCCGCGAGCGTGCGGGCGCCAGCAGCGCGCAGCAACTGCACCCCGCGCGCGCCATCGGCGCCCATGCCCGTGAGCACTGCGGCCACTGCATGCGCGCCGGCCTGCTCGGCAGCGGAACGGAACAGAACATCGACCGACGGGCGGCAGTGGTTCACTGCAGGCGATTGCGACAGCTTCACGCGATAGCCCTGCCCTGCCCGCTGCAACAAGACATGGAAATCGCCGGGCGCCACCACGCACAACCCCGGGTGAAGCAGTTCGCCGTCCACGGCTTCGCGCACCTCGTAGGGCGCCAGCCGGTTGATGTGCTCGGCCATGACGCGCGAGAAATTCGGGGGAATGTGTTGCACCACCACGATGGGCGGCAGCCCCGTGGGCAACTGCGGCAACAGGAAACGCAGGGCCTCGACGCCGCCGGTGGAAGCACCGATGACGATGACCCGGCGCGGATCCACGGGCGCTGCCCACGCAGGTGCCATGCCGGTGGATGCCGAGGCTTCGCGAATACCGCTACGCTGCGAACGGGCGGCTGCGCGCACCAGCGCGGGCAAACGACGCGCCAGTTCCAGTGCGGGGCGAGAGCCGTCCGGCTTCTGCACCACATCGACGGCACCGGCTTCCAGCGCGGCCATGGCCAGTTCCGAGCCCGCCGGCGTCAGCGAACTGACGACGATGACCGGCACCGGATGATGTTCCTGCAGGATTTTCAGGAACGTCAGGCCGTCCATCAGCGGCATCTGCAGGTCAAGCGTGATCACTTCCGGCTCGAGCGCCAGAATCTGCTCGCGGGCCTGGTAGGCATCCGCCGCCATGCCCACGACCTCGATGGCCGGGTCCGTCGAGAGCGCCTCGAGAATGGCGCGCCTGGCCAGCGCCGAGTCATCGACGATGAGCACGCGAACACGGGGAATGGCAATGCTCATGGCTTGCGGTACACCCCGTGGCTGACCGCCTCGAGCCCGTGCGCCAGCCCGCCCAGACTTTCCGAATAGCCGACGAACAGGTAGCCACCAGGCAGCAAGTGACGCACCAGTTGCCGGACCACCTTGGCCCGCGACTCCTCATCGAAATAGATCATGACGTTGCGACAGAAGATGACGTGCTGAAGTTCGCCGATGGGGTAAGCGGCGTCCAGCAGGTTGATGCGGTCGAAGCGCGTTTGACGCTGCAAATCGGCATCGATACGAACATAGCCTTCCTGAGACCGCACGCCCCGCAGGAAATAGCGCGGCACCAGCTCCGCCGGCACGGCATGCAGGCTGTCGCTCGAAAATACGCCCCGCGTCGCCGCAGCGACCATCGTGCGCGAGATATCCGAACCCAGCAGTCGCCACTGGAAGCTGCCGTCACGGCGCTGGGCTTCGGCAGCCACCATGGCCATGGTGTAGGGCTCTTCGCCGGAGGCGCAGGCGGCAGACCACAAGCGCACCGCCGTGCCCGCACGTGCCAGAGCCGGACCAAGCACGGGCAACACCCGTTCGCCCAGAAAGCGGAAGTGCTCGGGCTCGCGGAAGAACACCGTATGGTTCGTGGTGATGAGGTCGATGAGCGCTTCGAGTTCGGCGCCGGAACGGTCCGCCGCGAGCAGTTCGCAGTACTCGTCGTAGCTGGAAAGGCCGAGCGTCGTCAGCCGCCTTCGCAGCCGGTTGGCCACCAGGTTGTGCTTGTCGTCACCGAGCGCAATGCCGCAATAGCCGTGCACCACGCCGGCGAGCGTCCTGAAGGCGCGCGCCGAGATACCGCTCCCCGCGACCGGATTGGCACCGACGATGTTCACGCGTGGCGGTCTTCAGAAACGACGGAAGTCGTCGTCATCACGTCGATGCCGCGGGACCGCGGGCATCGGGATACGGTTAAGCACCTTGGCAGACATGCGCGGTGCGCGGTCCAACCGCGGGAGTGGCGTTGCCAGCCCGTCGATGCCACCGCCCTCGTCGCCCTCGCCTTCGCCGGTGCCTTCGTGGTCGTCTTCGATGCGACCCACCAGCCCCTCGAGACGCGCCACACTCTGCTTCAGTGTTGCTGCCTGGGCATCGAGCTGCTCCGCGGCCGTGGCGCTTTGCTCGGCGCTGGCGGCGTTGCTTTGGGCGATGCGATCCATCTGGGCCAGCGCGGTGTTCACCTGCGTCACACCCTGCGCCTGCTCACCGGCAGCGGTGGCAATCTCCGCCACCAGCATGTCGGTGGCGATGACCTTGTCCGTGATCTCCTTGAGCGAACGCGCCACCTCGGCGCTGCGCTCAGCACCACGGCGTGCGCTGGCAATGGCGACGTCGATCTTGTCCGCGGTTTCGCGCGCGGCAGCGGCGCTGCGCTGCGCCAGCGAGCGCACTTCATCCGCCACCACCGCAAAGCCTGCGCCCGCCTCGCCGGCACGCGCCGCTTCCACCGCCGCGTTCAGGGCGAGGATATTGGTCTGGAAGGCAATCTCGTCGATGTTCTTCACGATCTTCGAGACATCGGCACTCGCGGTGCCGATCTCTTCCATGGCTTCGGACATGAGCGCCATGGTGCCGAGGCCCGCGCCCGCCACCATGCGTGCATCGGAAGCGAGCGCCTTGGCTTTCTGCGAGTTTTCCGCGGTGGCGCGGATCATGGCGGACATTTCTTCGAGCGACGTGCTGGTTTCCTCGATGGCTGCGGCCTGTTCGCTGGCCCCACCGGCCAGCGACTGGCTGGCGATGGCCACCTGCCGTGCAGCGGAGGCCGTGTGGCGCGCGCCGCGATTCAGGTCGATGGTGATGCCCCCAAGCGCCGTGGCGATTTCGCGCACGGTCGCCCAGGCGAGAAAACCAGCCCCTACCATCGCTGCCAGCGAGACGATACCCAGCAACCACATGGTGACGCCCGTGGAAGCCTGACTCGACTCCGCGACGGACTGGCCTTCCTTGTAGCTATGCGAAGCTGCCGCCTGCAGTGCCGCGAGGAAGCGGGCGTAATTGGGGTCCTGCACTTCCTTGATGAGGCGTTGCTGCTCGATGAGTTGCGCGAATTCGTCACCGGAACCCGCCTGGTCCAGTGCTTCGATCTTGGTGCGGGTGGACACGATGGCGTTGTGGGCCTCGCGAATCTCCATGAAAAGGCGACGCGTGTCGTCGTCCTGCAGGTAGTTGGCCTCGTAGTCCTTCAGGAACTCGACGACCTTCTGCTCGCGCTTGTCGACGTCCTGCTGCAGCAGCTTCGCCTCCTCGACCGGGGCATCGAACAGCTTGCTGCGTGCCAACTGCTGGCTCTGCACCTGCGCCTGCACTTCGCCCAGCAACACCACGCTCGGGAGCGAATTCTGCGCAAGCCCACCCACATTGCCGCGCAGGGACGCCATACGCAGCAAGGCCAGCGCACTGATGAGCACCAGCAGCGCCAGCAAGGCCCCGAGCCCCACCGTGATGCGACGCGTGATGGTCCAGCCATTGGTATTCATAGCGACTCGGTACCGCCCATGGCGGCCTTGGAAGGAATGTCAGGCATCGCCACGCTGCCGTCGGCAGCGAGGATGTTCTTCATGTGCAGCAGTGAAAAGACCCGCTCCGGCGTCGTGGCCACGCCGAGCAGGTAGTCTGCCTCGACGGTGCCGGCGAAATCGGGCGCCGCGGCGAGCTGCGATTCCGCCAGCACCAGCACGTCGTCCACCCCGTCCACGATGGCACCGATGGCGCCTCCCTGCCGGGGGCGGTCCTGCTGGCGGTCGAAAACGACAATGCAGGCACGGTCATCGTAGTCCACAGCCACCATACCGAACTTGGCGCGCAGATCGAACACGGGCAGCACCGAGCCACGCAGATTGATGACGCCGCGAATGTGCTCCGGCATGTTCGGCACCGCGGTAATGGGGCAAAGCCGCACTACTTCGCGTACTTCGCGGATGGGCACGGCGTAATACGAAGTGCCGAGATGAAAGGCGAGATAGCGCCCCGGCGGTGGTGGAACGTGCGACATCATGCTTGGCGCACCTGGCCACCGGGCACACCGCTCCCTTCCGGCCGCAGCGAACGCACGACGGAGTCGACATCCAGAATGAGCCCGATGGAGCCGTCGCCGAGGATGGCGCCACCGGCCACGAGGGTCTGGCTGGCAAAAGTGTCGCCGATGTTCTTGATGATGATTTCCCGCTTGCCGAGGAACTCGTCGACGAGCAGGGCGCGCACCGCGCTGCCCGACTCCACTACCACGATTATGCCCTGTTCAGGCAGGGCCGCGCGGCCCGGGCGCTGCAGCACACGGCTGAGTCGGATGACCGGCAATTGCTCACCGCGGAAGCCGACCATTTCACCCTGCTCGTGGACCGTGGACACCTCGCCGGGCTTCGGGCGGAAGGTCTCGCGAACCGCCAGCGACGGGATGATGTAACGCTCACCGCCCAACCCGACCAGCAGGCCGTCGATGAGCGCCAGCGTGAGCGGCAGGCGGATGGTGAAAGCCGCGCCAAGCCCGGGCTCGGATTCGATATGGACATGCCCCCGCAGGCTCTCGATGTGCCCGCGCACCACGTCCATCCCCACGCCGCGGCCGGAAAGATCCGTGATGGCCGCCGCCGTGGACAGCCCCGGCAGGAACACCAGTTCGAGCGCCGCCTGACGGTCCAGTGGCACGCCGGGGTCCAGCAATTTCTTCTCGATGGCCTTGGCCCGCAGGCGGTCGACATTCAATCCGCGGCCGTCGTCCGCCACGCGCAGCACGATGCCCCCATGCCGGTGCGCTGCCGACAGTTCGATGGTGCCAGTCGGGTCCTTGCCCGCCGCAACGCGTTGTTCCGCCGTCTCCAGGCCGTGGTCGATGGCGTTGCGGATCATGTGGATGAGCGGGTCCCCCATCTTCTCGACCAGTTGCCGGTCGAGTTCGGTGTCCTCGCCCTTCAGCACCAGCCGCACCTGCTTGCCTTGCGAGGCCGCTAGGTCGCGCACCAAGCGCGTCATCTTGCGGAACAGGCCGCCCACCGGAACCATGCGCAACGACATGGCGTTGTGCTGAAGCTCGCGCGTGATGCGCGCCAGCTTGCGCGTCGCATGAGCCAGTTCGAGGTTCGGTGAAGTCCGCACCTCGCGGCTTTCGACCACGAAACTCTGCGCCACCACGAGTTCGCCCATGAGGTTGATGAGGTCGTCGAGCTTCGCCGCGTCCAGCCGCACGAAGTTGTCCGTGACTGCCGCGGCCGCCGCAGTGGCGGGCGGAGCCCCTTCGCCGGAGTTGGCGTTGGCAGTCAGCGCCGGTGCCGATGCCGGCGCGCCATGTAACGCTGAATGAACCAGCGACAACACCGCGGCAGCCGGCACGGGAATGGGCTGGCCGGCGTTCACGCCACCCACCTGCAGCCCCACCTGCCGCGTGCATTCCGCCAGCACGTCGGCGCCGGCAAGGATGGAGTCGATGACCGCGCGGTTGACCTTCACCTCACCGCTGCGGACCACCTCCAGCAGCGACTCGAGCTCGTGGGCGAAATCGCGCAGGGCGTCCAACTGCAGGAAGCCGGCGCTGCCCTTGAAGGTATGGAAGGCGCGGAAAATGGCGTTGATGGCCTCGGCAGCCGTGGGCGACTCTTCGAGCGTGAGCACGGCCTGCTCGATGGACCGCAACAAGTCCAGCGATTCACTGTGGAATTCACCCAGCAGGTCGAGATCTGCCGGAAGACGCAGCACCATGGTGGGCACGCCGGAGGCCGGCGGCACCGCGGGCGCTGCGGGAGCAGCCGCGGAAGATTCCGCAGTAGGTGGCGAAGGAGCAGGCACCGTCACGACAGACGCGGCGGGTGGCGTCTCAGGCGCAGACGCAGCGGCCAAATCCTCGGGCAAATCCGGCAACGGAAGCCCAGCCGATTCGCTCATGAGGCAGTCGACCACCCAACCATGCCAGGCATTCAGGCGCTGCAAGGTGGCTTCGTCGAACTGTCCCGTGGCGTCCAGCGCGGCGTCCACCCAACGGCGCGGCAGGGCCAGCGCCGACACGAGTGACGCCGGCAGCGCCCCGGCCGGAACCTGCTCGAAATCCATGAGCAGCGCGTTCACGGGCAGCAAGGCCTTGTCGGTACCTGGCTCGGCGAAAGCGAGTTCCTCCGCCAGGCGGCCTAGCACTTCCGCCACTGCTTCCAGGATGTCGTTCGCTACAGCCACTTCCCGGGTACCCGCTCTGTCTTGGCCTGACGGCGCCCGCGGGAAAACCCCGGCTCGGGCTGGATGATGGTAGCGGTTTTGGAGCCCGGCGGCGCCACCAACGGTGGCGCGCGTGACAAGCCGAACGGCGACAAGGTAACCTCCGAGCCCATGAAACCTCTGCGGCTAGGCCTGCTTCTCCTCGCGCTCGGCGCGTCCTTCGCCGCCAGTGCAGACCCCGGCAAGCTGCGCATCCTCACGTGGACGGACTACGTCCCCGCGGATGTCGCGGAGGACTTCCGCAAGGAAACCGGCATCACCATCGAAGTGACGCTGACCAACAACGAAGACATCATCGCGCGCCTGCGGCGTAATGGCGGTGCCGGCTACGACCTGGCGCACCCCTCCCACG
>JBEGRA010000088.1:0-2747 GCA_041180705.1 Pseudomonadota bacterium
CTACGTCAGTGGTTCGCTGAGCATGGGCGTGATGGTGGGCCGCCCGAACCTGACGCCTTCCGACGCGGCTAGCTTCGAAGCCGTGCGCGCCAAGCTGAAGATGTCCAAGCTGTAAGCGGCACCGTTCCTGTCGCGGCCGCTAGGCCGCGGCAGGGACTTGCGGCGAATTCTTGCTACGCTGCATGGACAGCGGCGGTAGGGGCGGGCTCGAAGAAAGGGCGTTATCGTCCCGTTCAATACGGTCATGGCGGTGGGGTATTGGTTGAAGCCGACAAAATGACGCAACAGCTAAACGTGACGCCGCTGGCGAATGCCGTGAACAGGTTGGCCGAGGGATGGGCTCGGTACGAGCGTGACGTCACCGACACGCAGATTCGGGACGGATTAAATCTGCGTTTTGCTATGTGCTACGAGATAAGCCACAAGTTGCTGAAACGCCATCTTGAAGCGGTGTCTGCCAACCCCGAGCAGTTCGACGCCATGGCATTCGCCGACCTGATTCGCTCAGCCAACGAACAGGGCTTGTTGCTTGGCGATTGGCCGAATTGGCGGTCGTATCGAGAGATGCGAAGCAAGACGAGCCATACCTACGACGAAGAAATCGCCATTGAAGTCGTGCGTGGAATCCCTGCTTTCCTGGAAGAGGCGCGTTACCTGCTTGATCAGTTGCAACAGGGCAATCGGTAGCGGTATGGCCGAGCAGCCCCCGATTGATATCAGCCGAGAGAATTGGCTAACGGTCCGCGACATTCTTCATGTTCAGGTGCCCGAGCGTGAAGTTTGGGCTTTCGGCTCACGTGTGAAAGGGACTGCCAAGGAATTCTCGGATCTCGACTTGGCGGTGCTTGGTGACGAGAGGATGAGCATCGGGGTTGTGGCGGGTTTACGGGAAGCGTTTCAGGAATCGGGTCTGCCGTTCAAAGTGGATATCGTCGATTGGGCAGCCACGGACGAACGTTTCCGTAAAATCATCGAGCAGGACCGGGTAGTTATTCAAGGCGCGAAGCTTTCTCGGTGAGGCAGCCGCAGCAGCCACGCCAGCCCCAGTGCTATCGACAGCGCCGAGCCCAGCAAGACACCCGTACGCACTGCTTGGTCGAATTCCCCCGAAGGGAACGCCAGCGAGCCGATGAACAAGCTCATGGTGAACCCGATGCCGGTGAGCACCGAAGCACCGTAAAGCACTTTCCAGTCGGCCCCGGCGGGTGCCGTGCACCAGCCGCTACGAATGGCGAGAAAGCAGGCGCCGAAGACACCGAGCTGCTTGCCCACGAACAGCCCGACTGCTGTGCCCATCGTGACGGGATGCAGCAAGGTGTCGAGATTCATTCCCGACAGCGGCACTCCGGCATTCGCCAAGGCGAACACCGGCAGAATGCCGAAAGTGACCCACGGATGCAGCGCATGTTCCAGCGCACGCGCAGGCGTACGCCCATCGCCACGCAACGGAACGACCATGCCCGTGAACACGCCCGCTAGTGTGGCGTGAACGCCCGACTTCAGCACGCACAGCCAGAGCAGGACACCGCACAGCAGATACGGCAGCAACCGAGTGACCCCGTAGCGGTTCAAGACCAGCAAAGCGCCGGCGCAGAGCGTGCCCAGTCCCAGTGCTATCAAGGAGAGGTCTGCCGTGAACAGGATGGCGATGAGCACGATGGCGCCGAGGTCGTCGATGATGGCCAAGCCGAGCAGGAAGGCTCGGACGGAAGGGGGCACGCGTGTGCCGACGATGGCCAGCACGCCCAAGGTGAAGGCGATGTCCGTAGCGGCCGGAATGGGCCAGCCCTGCAAGGTCGTGGGCGAGCCTGAGTTCACCCAAGCGTAGAGCACCGCGGGCACGAGCATGCCGCCCAGTGCTGCCACCAAGGGCAGCCGTGCTCGGCCCGCCCCTGCCAGTTCGCCTTCCACCAGTTCGCGTTTCATCTCGAGGCCGACCAGCAGGAAGAACACCGCCATCAGCCCGTCGTTGATCCAGTGGAGAAAGGTCTTCTCCAGAACCAAGGGGGCCCAGCCGATGGCGAGGCGGGAATCGAGTAGCGTGCGGTAGGTGCCGGCGAAAGAAGAATTCGCGACGACCAAGGCCGCGAGGGCGGCTAGCGCGAGTACCAGACCGGCTTTGCGGTCGGAGTTTGTAGAGGAAGACATAGGCGGCGACGGTAGCAGAATTTTCTCCGTGCTGACCGTCGCCGCCCACCGGAGCTACTTCATCTTGGCCACATAGACACCACCCCAGGTGGTTTCAACTGTGCCATTGACGGCGAGCATGCCGGCCGTGATAGCCAGCCACTTGCCACGGAAGCCGTCGCGCTCCAGCCCCAGGGAGGTAATCAACGACCCTGCGGGAGCGGCGGTATCCAAGGTAATTGCCGACTGGCCTGTCTTCAGCAAGGCAACAGGGGCCGAAGCCCGCTTGTTCTTCACGACCGAAGCGTACAGCCCGTCCTGTCCATCGCCGGATCTGGCTTTCACCACCGCTTGGCCTGCCTCCTCGTCCCAGGAAAGCGCGCCGAACGTCGCGGTGCGCCAGCGCGCGGGCTCTTCGATATCTTCCGCCTCGTCGCCCCCGCCTTGGCCTGGTACGCGACCCGAGAAGTTCCAGTACATGAAGTCCACCAACGTAGCTCCCGTGGTGGCTACCGGCACCAAAGTACGCTTATCCATGTCGCGCACGAAAAAGCCTTGATTTACTGGTACCTCGCGGGTGGTTCCCGGCGGCGTGACGGAGAGACAATAGGCCTGCATCG
>JBEGRA010000089.1:0-5442 GCA_041180705.1 Pseudomonadota bacterium
CCGCACGCCCAGCCCGAGGCAGGCAACTGCGCGAAGGAGGGGGACGTTCAGGAGGGGGCCTCTTCAGGCGGGGGGGTAAGTGTGGGGAGCGGCGAAAGTGGGCGCGCCGGCGGGGCGCGGCACCACGGCCATGGTGAGGCGCGAGACACAGACCAAGGCGCCGTTGTCATCGCGGATTTCGATGCTCCAGACCTGGGAGCGGCCGCCGATGTGGTAGGCCTTCGCGGTGCCATGGACCCGCCCGTTGCGCACCGCCTTAAGGTGGTTGGCGTTGATCTCCTGTCCCAGGGCGGCTTGCTCGAAGGGCAGTGTCAGGTTGGCCGCTACGCTGCCTACCGTTTCGGCCAGTGCCACGGAGGCCCCGCCATGCAGCAGGCCCATGGGCTGGTGCGTGCGCGAGTCGACGGGCATGGAGAAGGTGAGGAAATCGTCGCCGAAGCCCTCGCAGCGCATGCCGAGGTGTGCGCTCAGCGCCCGGACCGGTTCCTCGGTGAGAAAGCGGTTGATGGAGTCGACGGTGAATTCGCGTTTCCAGAGGGGCATCTTTCGGTCCGTGCGGCGCAGGGCAAGAGAGGCAGGATGGCATGGGCGCAGGGTTCCCGCGAGTGGCAAAGGGCAGGCGGATTTATCGGTAACTGTGCATATTGTCCGACTATGTTACCCATGAGTTTAATTCACGCGGAGTTGAGGGTGGGTTCGCGTACTAGACTCCAAATCTTCCCCACTCTCAGACGGTTCCGTTGCCATGCCCTACCTTGCCCCGGTCGCCGACCTGCTCCGTACCTTGTCTGCCAACGGCGAACTCGACCGCGTGCTGGCGCTGCCGGGCTACGCGGAACTGGGCCTGGGGCGCGACGACGTAGCGGCCGTGCTGGAGGAAGCGGGCCGGCTCGCCACCAACGTGCTCGAGCCCATCAACCGGCCCGGCGACCTCGAAGGAACTCGCGTCACCCCGGAAGGCGTCATCGCCGCCAAGGGCTTCAAGGAAGCGTATGCGCAGTTCGTGGCCGGCGGTTGGCCGGCGCTGGCCGCACCGACCGAGTTCGGTGGACAGGGGTTGCCCCATGTCGTCGGGACGGCCGTCGGCGAACAGTGGCCCGCCAGCAACATGGCGTTCGGGCTCTGCTCGGAACTGAGCGTCGGCGGCACCATGGCGCTGGAAGCCCACGGCAGCGAAGAACTGAAGACCCGGTGGCTGCCGCCCATGATCAGTGGGCAGTACAGCGGCACGATGTGCCTGTCGGAACCGCAGGCCGGTTCGGACCTCGGCGCCATTGCCACCCGCGCCGAACCCGATGGCGACATGTGGAAGCTTTTCGGCCGCAAGATCTGGATCACCTGGGGCGAACACGACATGGCGGAAAACACCGTTCATCTCGTGCTGGCCCGCGCCGTTGGCAGCCCGGGTGGCACGAAGGGCTTGTCCCTGTTCCTCGTGCCCCGCTACCTCGACGGCAAGACCAACGACGTTCACTGCGTGTCGGTGGAACACAAGCTGGGCATCAAGGCCAGCCCCACCTGCGTCATGGCCTTCGGTGACAACGGCGGCGCCCGTGGCTGGCTGGTGGGCAACCTCAACCAGGGCATCAACAACATGTTCACCATGATGAACGTGATGCGCCTGGGCGTGGGTTTGCAGGGCGTGGGCCTGATGGAGCGCGCCTACCAGCATGCGCTTGCCTATGCGAAGGAGCGAGTGCAGGGGCGCAATGCCGAGGGTGGCAAGGCGCGCATCATCGAGCACGCGGATGTGCGCCGCATGCTGCTCGAGATGCGTGCACTCACTTCAGCATCGCGGGGCATCGCCATGATGGCGAGCGCCGCCATCGATATTTCCAGCCACAGTGCGGACCCGGCCGAGCGCGAGGCCGCTCGTGTGCGTGGTGACCTGCTGACGCCAATCGTGAAGGCCTTCCCGTCCGAAAGCGCGCTGAAGGTGACCTCGCACGCCATCCAGGTGTGGGGCGGCATGGGCTTCGTGGAAGAGACGGGCGTGGCGCAGTACTATCGCGATGCGCGCATCATTCCCATCTACGAAGGCACGAACGGTATCCAGGCGGCGGACCTCATCGGCCGCAAGACCACCCGCGATGGTGGCGCCGGCTACACCGCTCTGCTGAACGAGATTGCCGCGTTCCGCGGTGACAAGGCGAGCGTGGCGCAGGCAGCATTGCAGCGCTTCGTGGCGCGCCTGCGCGAAGTGCTGCCGACGGTGCTCGTGGGTGGCGGTCATGCTGCCTATGCGGGCGCCGTGGCCCATGACTTCCTGATGGCCACCGGCCATCTGGTTGGCCTTTACGCGCTCGTGCGCAACGCCAACGATGCGCTCGCCCTGCCGCACGACGAGGAATTGGCGGCGTTCCACGCCGCGCACCTGCTGCCGCAGGCTTATGCCCACCTCGAAGTGGTGCTCGCCGGAGGCGAAGCGGTGGCTGCGTTTACCGCCGAGGCGTTTTAGGCGGAGTCGCGAGCAAGCTCGCTCCCACAACAGAAATAGCTCGCTCCCACAAGGACGCCCCCGAATTGTGGGAGGGAGCTTGCTCCCGACCTCTTGGGCTGGCCTCAATTTTAGGAGGGGGCTTGCTCCCGACTGCTTGGGCTGGATTCAATTGTGGGAGGGAGCTTGCTCCCGACTCTTGGGGTTTTCTGAAGAGTCGCGAGCAAGCTCGCTCCCACAAAGAGCTCGCTCCTACAAGCGAGGCGTCTTACGGCGCCGCGTCCAGCCGCGCCACTGGGTAGACGCGGTAACGCTCATCGCGAGCGGCATGGCGCCAGTAGAAGAAGTCGAGGCGGGCTTCGGGGCTGGTCGCGAACGCCGGGTCCGTATCCAGCTTCTTCGCGAATTCCGCTGCCAGCGCCGGGTCCTTGGCCAGCATTTCCTGCGCGACCTGTTCGGCGACGTACGGCTCCATGTATTCCTTGCGCTCGAATGCAGCGTCGAATTCACCCCAACGGGCGAGTGAATCGGGGGCCTGCGGTTCCAGCAGGCCCATCAACACGCGTGCACGCGGCTGAGCGATGGGGACGTAAAGGTCACCGGGTTTTGCGGTGACATTGGCGTTCTCCCACGCGCCCTGCAGCGCCAGAGCCACGCGTCCCTCAAAACTGCCGCTCGCCGTCTTCGCGTCGCTGGCGTGGAACCGCTGCCCGGCTTTCACTGCACCTTCGCGCGCAACCACTTCGTAACGCACGCCATGCAGGTCGAGACGCCATTTCACGCGGTCTGCCCAAGCGGCTGGGACGAGGTAACCGGCTTGCGGTGCCGTGACGGTGAGTGACGGCTCCACGGTGTCCCGCAAAGGCACTTTCCAGATGGTCGGCTTGGCCGGGTCGTATTGCGTCACGAGAGCGCCAGAAACGGCGGACGGCGTGCGCGAATACGCGTAGCCCAGGAAATCCACGGTCGTGACGTGCTCGCCCGTCTTCCAGGCCAACACGACAGGCTTGCCGCCAAGGGCTGAATCACGCTGCTCGGCCGCACGGAATTCGGAGAGCCAGAAACGCCCTTCCTGTGCGGCTTGGAAGGTCAACGACAACACCGTGTGGTAAGTGGAACGCACGCGCGTGGCGTAGTCCTTCCAGGAGTGAGTCTCTACCAGAACGCCAAACCGACCGTGCAAGCCCCAGTAGCCGTGCGAGAAGCGCGGTGCTGCCACGTCGACAGCGAAGCCACCCGCAGGGTCGTCATCTTTGACGAAGGAGGGGTAGTAGGGCAGCGGCAGGCTGCCTTTGGCGATGAGATCCCACAGGACTCCTTGGCGCAGTTTCAGGCCCAGCGGCTGCAAGCCTGGCTCGTTGCCGAGCGCCGGCTCCACTTGCACCGAAATGTCGTGCCGGAAATCGGCGCCGTCCGTCACGTGCAGGTCCGCGAAAATGACCGGATCCCAGTCGCGCAGCAGCGCGAGCATCGCACGCATTTCGGGCGCGTCGGCCTTCATGTAGTCGCGATTCAAGTTCAGGTTTTGCGCGGTGGTGCGCCAGCCCATTTCCTCCGGGCCACGCTGGTTCGGGCGATGCCAGGCGCCGAAGCGTTCATGACCGTCCACGTTGAAGATGGGCACGAACACGACGGTGGTACGCCGCAGGCGTGCCTCGCGCGCGCCGCTCGCCGCTTCCTGCAGCAGCGTGTTCAGTGCCGCGAACCCGGCGTCCTTGCCGTCGATTTCGCCAGCATGGATGCCGCCCTGCCAGATGATGACCGGCCGTGCCTTTTCGGTATTCGCAGCCGCGGTCAGGGTGCCATCTGCAGAAGCCGCGAGAGCCCACAGTGCTCGCCCTTCGGGCGAAGTGCCGAAGCTGAAGCAGCGCACCTGCTTCGGCCACGCTTTGGCGTATGCAGCGCACAGCTGCGCCACTTCCGCGTAGCGGCCGGTACGCGTGTAGCCGCTGCGCTCGGCGGTGGTGCGTAGTGCCTCGTTGGCTGTGGCGGGAATGGGTTCGGGGGCTGCGAACAAGTCTTTCGTCGCAGGAGGAGTCGCGAGCAAGCTCGCTCCCACAGGGGCAGGGGTTTCATTGTAGGAGGGAGCTTGCTCCCGACTCTTGCTGTCAGAAGTCGCGAGCAAGCTCGCTCCCACAGGAGATGCCGCTGCCGTGGGGGTTGCAGTCGCGAGCAAGCTCGCTCCCACAAAAGCGGTGGCGAGCAAGCCCGCTCCAGTGAACCGGGGGCGGGTTGCGCGCTGGGTCATGTCATTTCTTCCTGAACAGTTGGGCGCCGACGCGGCGATAGGCCTCGCGGAAGGGAATGCCTTCCTCGATGACCAGGCGGTTGGCCTGTTCCGCCGCGTGGATGGAAGGGTCGAGGTGGATGTTGTCCGGCACGAAGGTCACGCCATCCAGTGCTACCGGGAGCAGGTCGGTGGTGGCGATGGCCAAGTCGATGCCGCGGAACACGGGCACCTTCAGCAACTGCAGGTCGCGATGGTAGCCGGAGGTGAGCTTGGCAATGATGCCCAGCGCCTCGTGCAGGCAGGCCTGCGCCGTGGCCGTGCGGCCACGGATGAGTTCGAACACGTCCGGGTTGCGCTTCTGCGGCATGATCGAGCTGCCGGTGGTGAACGCGTCCGGCAGCTTCACGAACGCGAACTCCTGCGTGTAGTACAGCATGAGGTCCGCGGATAGCCGCCCGAGGTCCGTCATCAGCAGCGTGATTTCGAACAGCAATTGCGCTTCGGCCTTGCCGCGTGAAATCTGCACCGCCGTTACCGGGTTATGCGCTTCGGTAAAACCCAAGCGCCTTGCAGTGGCTTCGCGGTCCAGCGGCAGGGCCGGCGTACCGTAGCCGGCAGCGCTGCCCAGCGGGCTCTTGCCCAGGCGGCGCAGCACGGTCTGCACACCGGCGGCGTCATCACGCACTTCCGAAGCGAAGCCACCAGCCCACAGCGCGACGCTGCTCGGCATGGCCTGCTGCAGATGCGTGTAGCCCGGCAACGCCAGGTCGGGGTG
>JBEGRA010000090.1:0-5310 GCA_041180705.1 Pseudomonadota bacterium
GCCCACGCCGTCACCTTCACCAGCAACGAATCGTAGGAGCGGCCGATGAAGGCCCCCGAATACGCCGTGCCGGCGTCGAGACGGATGCCGAAGCCGGCCGGGCTGCGGTACGCCGTGATGCGACCGTAGTCGGGAATGAACTGGTTTTCCGGGTCTTCGGTCGTGACGCGGCACTGCATGGCGTGGCCGCTCAGGCGAATCTCTTCCTGCACTGGCACGCCGCTTTCCGGCGTACCGATGCGCGCGCCTTCGGCGATGTGGATCTGCGCCTTCACGATGTCGATGCCCGTCACCGTTTCGGTGACGGTGTGCTCCACCTGAATGCGCGGATTCACCTCGATGAAGTACATCTCGCCGGTGTCGGCGTCCTGCAGGAACTCCACGGTGCCGGCGTTGCAGTACTGCGCGGCGCGACCGATCTTCACCGCCTCCGCGCACAGCGCCTCGCGCTCCGCCTGCGACATGAACACCGCCGGCGCGCGTTCCACCACCTTCTGGTTGCGGCGCTGCACGGTGCAGTCGCGCTCCCACAAGTGCACGAGGTTGCCGTGCGTGTCGCCCAGCAACTGCACTTCCACATGGCGCGCGCGGCGGATGAGCTTTTCGAGGTAGACCTCGTCGTTGCCGAAAGCCGCCTTGGCCTCGCGGCGTGCCGCGGCCACCTGCTCCAGCAATGCGTCGGCGGTCTCCACCACGCGCATGCCACGGCCACCACCGCCCCAACTGGCCTTCAGCATCACCGGGTAGCCCACTTCTTCGGCCGCGGCGAGGCATTCGGCATCGACGCGGCTCAGCGGCGGCGTGGCAGGCATCACGGGCACACCCGCAGCCACGGCGAGATTGCGTGCCGAGACCTTGTTGCCCAGCGCGCGCATGGTGGCCGGCGTGGGGCCGATGAACGTGATGCCCGCTTCGGCGCAGGCCTCGGCGAACTCCGGGTTCTCCGACAGGAAACCGTAGCCCGGGTGGATGGCATCGGCCTTCGCTTCGACGGCGATGCGGATGATGTCCGGGATGTCGAGGTAGGCCTCGATGGGGCCCTTGCCCTCGCCCACCAGGTAGGCCTCGTCAGCCTTCGTGCGGTGGAGCGAAAAACGATCTTCCTGCGAGAAGATGGCGACCGTGCGGATGCCCAGCTCCGCCGCGGCACGCATCACGCGGATGGAGATCTCGCCACGGTTGGCGACGAGCAGGCGATGGATCTTGCGCACGGTGAACTCCGCGAGGCGGGAAACGCCCAAAAAACCAAAGAGAATCAGCAGGAAACTGCGCCAAGTTTAACGGTCTTGCGTTGCAGCGCAAAATCAAACTCATACCCAACGGGCATAGGCAAATAGGCGTTAGCATGTTGGCCTCGTTCCGGAGGTTCGAACCATGGCTTTCACCCCCTCAAACCGCCCCGTGTCGGTGCGCCTCGCCGCCGCTTGCACCATGTCGGGGCTGCTGCTGGCCAGCACCCTCGCGGCAGCGCCTGCGCTCGCTGCCGGCAAGAAAGCGAAACCTGTCCCGCCAGCCCCGGCCCTCGTGTCCATTGCCATCCACGGCGGCGCCGGCACGATGTCGCCCACGGAAATGACGCCGGAACTGCAGGCCCGCTACACCGCTGCGCTGGAGCAGGCGCGCGACACCGGCTACGCCATCCTCGAAAAGGGCGGCGCCGCGCTGGACGCAGTGGAAGCCGCCGTGCGCGTGCTGGAAGACAACGAGCTGTTCAACGCCGGTCGCGGCGCGGTGTTCGATGCCGACGGCCGCAATTCACTGGACGCCGCCATCATGGACGGCAGCACTTTGGCGGCCGGCACGGTGGCCGGCGTGCACCATGTGCGCAACCCCGTCACGCTCGCGCGGCACGTCATGGAACACTCGCCGCACGTCATGCTGTCGGGCGACGGCGCGGAAGAGTTCGCGCTGGAGCAGGGCCTGAAGCTGGAGCCCGCCAGCTACTTCAAGACCGAGCGGCGCTGGAAGCAGTTCCTGGACACGCGCACTGCTGCCATCGGCCCCGTGGCCAACGGCGACCCGCGCTATTTCGGCACGGTGGGCGCCGTGGCGCGCGACGCTGCCGGCCACTTGGCCGCCGCCACCAGCACCGGCGGCATGACGGGCAAGAAGTGGGGCCGCATCGGCGACGCGCCCATCATCGGCGCGGGAACGTACGCGGAAGACGGTGCCTGCGCCGTCTCCGGCACCGGCCATGGCGAGTACTTCATCCGCAACGTGGTGGGCTACCAGGTGTGTTCACTGGTGAAGCTGAAGGGCATGCCCGTGGCCGAGGCTGCCCGCATCGTGGTGCAGGACAAGCTGAAAACCCAGGGCGGCGAAGGCGGCATCATCGCCATGGGCCCGAACGGCGACTGGGTGCTGGAATTCAACAGCGAAGGCATGTACCGCGCGGCCCGCGACTCCAGCGGCCGCCGCGAGGTCGGCATCTTCCGCTGAGTCGCCTGCGCGCCACTCCAACCGCTTTGCGCTCCCGGACAGGCGAGAGCGCCGTGCCCCCCGCTATTCTCGGGTTTCGTAACCTGGAGTTTTTCTTGTGTCCGGAAAGAATCTGAATCAAATCCTGGCCGACTGCGGCGACGTGGTCGATTTCCTGCGCAACCAGCAGGTAGGCCCCAACGTCTACCCGGGCGTGCCAGCGGAATATTCCAACTGGCGCGTGGAACAGCGCGCCTGGCAGCAGACCTGCGTGCTGTTCAACCAGTCGTACCACATGGTCGACCTGGAAGTGACCGGCCCCGATGCCTTCGCCATGCTGAACTACCTCGGCATCAACAGCTTCGCCGGCTTCATCCCGGACCGCGCCAAGCAGTTCGTGCCCTGCACGCCGGACGGATACGTCATCGGCGACGTCATCCTCTTCTACCTCGAGGAAAACCGCTTCAACCTCGTGGGCCGCGCGCCCACCATCGAGTGGGTGGAATACCACGCCGCTTCGGGCAAGTGGAACGTGAAGGTGGAGCGTGACGAGCGCACTGCTGTTCGCAAGGACCCGGAAAACCGCAAGAACTACCGCTACCAGATCCAGGGCCCAAACTCGATGAAGGTCATGGAGAAGGCGCTGGGCCATGCCCCGCCGGACCTGAAGTTCTTCCACATGACCCGCTTCACCATCGGTGGCTGCGAAGTGCGCGCCCTGCGCCACGGCATGGCCGGTCAGCCGGGCTTCGAGCTGTTCGGACCCTGGGCGGACCGCGAAACCGTGCGTCAGGCGCTCATCGAGGCCGGCCGTGAGTTCGGCCTGACGCTCGTCGGCGGCCGCACGTATTCCTCGAACACCATCGAGTCCGGCTGGATCCCCTCGCCGCTCCCTGCCATCTACTCCGGCGATTCGCTGAAGGACTACCGCGACTGGCTGGGCGCGAACAGCTACGAAGCCAAGGCCTCCATCGGCGGCAGCTACGTGCCTGCCACCATCGACGGCTACTACCTGAACCCCTGGGACCTGGGCTACGGCCCGTTCGTAAAGTTCGACCACGAGTTCATCGGCCGCGCCGCGCTCGAGCGCATGGCGCAGCAGCCGCAGCGCCGCAAGGTGACGCTGGCCCTCGACAACGCCGACGTGGCCCGCGTCATGAGCTCTTCGTTCCAGAACGGCGACCGTGCCAAGTACATCGAGTTCCCCTCGGCCGTGTACTCCATGCACCCGTTCGACGCCGTGCTGGCGGACGGCAAGCAGGTGGGCCTGTCCACGTGGATCGGCTACAGCGCCAACGAAGGCAAGATGCTCACGCTCGCCATCGTCGACGAAGCCTTTGCGCAGCCCGGCACCAAGGTGAAGCTGCTGTGGGGCGAGCCGAACGGCGGCACCCGCAAGCCCACCGTGGAGCCGCACGTGCAGACGGAGATCATGGCCGTGGTCAGCCCCGTGCCGTACTCTGCCGTGGCACGCGACAGCTACGCAGACAGCTGGCGCACCCGTCAGCCCACCTGATTCACGCCTACCGTTCCCGGGGCGCAAGCCGCCCCGGGGCCATTGCCTGCCAACCCACGGAGCAACACCATGACCGAGAAGAAGATGACGGCACCGCCGTCCACCGCCAAGCGCATCGTCGAGGTTCCGGAGATGTTCCGCTCGCTCATCGATGCCCGCGGCACCAAGGGCAAGTTCGTCGGCGCCGATGAAGTCGACAGCCCCTGGGTGCCGTTCGGCGACAACGCGGCCATCAAGCATCTGGCGTTCGACGTCCGCAACAACATCTACTCCAACATCCTGTGGATGAAGGGCCCGAGCGTCATCGGCACGCACAAGCACCGCGGCACCGTGGTGATGATGTGCCTCGAAGGCAGCGCGCGTTACCTGGAGTACGGCTGGGTGGCCACGCCAGGTTCGTTCATCTACGAAGTGCCGGGCGAAGCGCACACGCTCGTCACGGACCACCCGCAGGGCACGAAGCTGTTCGGCTGGATGCAGGGCGCGAACGAGTTCTACGACGAGAACGGCCAGTTCGTCATGACCGCCGACGTGTGGTGGTTCATGGACCACTACGAAAGCTACTGCAAGGCCAACAACCTGCCCATCAACCCGCAGTTGTACATCTAAGCACTGCAGGCGCCGGTCGCGTGGCCGGCGCCGCAAACTGCCGAGGGGAATGCCGATGTATCTGGAAAACGCTTGGTACATGGCCGCCTGGGCCAGCGAAGTGGGCGACGGGCTGGTCGAGAAGACCATCTGCGAACGCAAAGTGTTGCTGTACCGCAAGCAGGATGGCACCGCGGTGGCCATCGGCGCGCTGTGCCCGCACCGCTTCGCCCCCCTCTCGTTCGGCAAGAAGATCGGCGACAACGTGCAGTGCGGCTACCACGGCATGGAGTTCGGCCCGCATGGCGCCTGCGTGCACAACCCGCACCATGGGGGCCACATAGCCCCCGCCATGAAAGTGAACTGCTGGCCGCTCGTGGAGCGCCACGGCATCCTCTGGTTCTGGCCCGGCGACGCCGCCCTGGCGGACCCGGCCCTCATTCCCGACTTCTCCTGCTACGACGCCCCCGGGTTCACCACCCTGCGCGGCGTCATCGACATGCAGGCCAACTTCGAACTGGTGACGGACAATCTGCTCGACCTGACGCATGGCGAGTTCCTGCATGCCGGCCTGCTGTCGAGCCGCGCCATCACCATCAGCAAGCTGGAAACCTACGACCGCGGCACCACCATCTGGTCGAACCGCTGGTGCCCGGACGACCTCGCACCGCCGGTGTGGGGCCACCTGCTGCAGAGCCAGCTCGGGCTGGACCCGGCTACCGCCCGCGTGGACCACTGGCTCTACATGCGCTGGGATGCGCCGGCCCACATGCTGCTGGACGTCGGCA
>JBEGRA010000091.1:0-3442 GCA_041180705.1 Pseudomonadota bacterium
CGGACCAGTGGTCGATGCAATACCAGGCGAGCGTCCCCATGGTGGCTTGGAACACGGGGGCCAGTTCGCGCTGCGCTTCCGCCAGCGTCAGCCCACGGGGCTTGGCCCACAGCCCGGGCACATGGTCCTGCCAGAACCAGTTGTCGAAGCGCAAATCGAGCAAGGTGCCGTCCATGTCGAGCAGCACGGTGTCGATGTTCGCCCACGGCACGACGGGCGTGGCAACGGCGGCGGAACTGGGCGTATTCGTCATGCGTTTTACCGGGAAGTTTGCTGGACAGACAGCGGTTGGCGGGGCGGCTAGCATAGCCCGCGTGGTATAAGGCCGCGCATGGAGAGTTTCCTTTACCTGCTCGTGGCCATCTTTGCTTTGGCCATCTTCTGGCAAAGCAGCATGGCTGCGCGCGAGGCGGCCAATGCGGCAGCGCGCGACGCTTGTGCTGAACGCGGGGCGCAACTGCTCGATGGCACCGTGGCATTCCGGCAGATGCGCCTGCAGCGCGGCCGGGATGGACGCATGGGCCTGCGCCGTACCTACGTCTTCGACTACTCGGAAGACGGCGAAACGCGCCGCCAGGGCTTCGTCATCATGGCCGGCCGCCGCGTGGAGTTCGTGGGGCTCGGGCCGACGCTGGTCCATTGAAACTCGCCTCCCCCATCGACCTGCACCTGCACAGCACCGCCTCGGACGGGCGGCTGTCGCCACGGGAACTCGTGGCGCTGCTCGCGCAGCGCGGCGTCAAGGTGTTCGCCCTGACGGACCATGACACCGTGGCCGGGCTGGCCGAAGCGGCAGAGGCCGCGGCGGACCATGGGCTGCACTTGGTGCGCGGCACCGAACTGTCAGCCGAATGGTTGGGCCGCACCATTCATGTCGTGGGTCTCGGCATCGAACCTGAAAACCCGGCGCTCTTGGCCATGCTCGAGCGGCTCGCGGGCTGCCGCGCCGCACGCGCCGAACTGATTGCGGCCCGGCTCGAACGAGCCGGCGCACCCGGCAACGCGGCGCTGCAGGTGGCACTGCAGGCCGTAGACCCCAGCAGGTCCGCCGCTATGGCCCGGGTAACGCGAACCCACTTGGCACGCGCGCTCGTCGAACTGGGAGCGGCACGGGATCTGGACGCCGCCTTCACGCGCTGGCTCGGCCAGAAGGGTCGCGCCTACGTGCCCGCCGGCTGGCCGCCGCTGACCGAAGTCACGGCCGCGATCGTCGCTGCCGGCGGCGCGCCCGTCGTGGCGCACCCGCTGCGCTACACGCTGTCTGCCGGGCAGCGGCGGAAGCTGCTACAGGAGTTCAAGGCGGCCGGCGGTGCCGCGCTGGAGGTCGTCGTGGGCGGGCATGCCGCCCGGCAAGTGGAGACGGCTACCGGGCTCGCCCTGCGCGCGGGGCTGGCCGGCAGCCTGGGCTCCGATTTCCACGACCCGGCATTCCCGTGGAATCTCCCGGGTCGATTGGCTAAGCTGCCAGAGGCCGTGTCACCGGTGTGGACACGCTGGGCGGCCGTGCAGGAAGCGCTCGGCGCATGAGCGAAGAAGACGGCGACAAGGTCAATCTGGAACTGCTCAAGCGGCTGGAACGCTTGCGCTCGCTCCGTATCGAACACCGCGACCTCGACGACGTCATCTCGCGTCTGCAGATGGACCTCTACACGGACGAAATCCAGCTGCGCCGCCTGAAGAAGCGCAAGCTGATGCTGAAAGACCAGATCGCCCGGCTCGAAAGCGAACAGATACCGGACCTCAACGCGTGACTCCTCCCGGCAACTTCGAAGATTTCCTGGTCGCACTGACGACGCCCGCGGTGCTGACCGAGGTGGGAGCCTTTGCCCTCGCGCTGCTCGTGGCCTGGCTGGCACCGAAAGCCACGCCGCGCGCAGCCATCGGCGGCATCGCCACGCGCGCCGAACGTATCGCCGTGCTGGTCACCGCCGTACTCGGCGTGCTGCTGCCCTACGGCATCCCGCTGCTGCTCGTCGTGGTGGCGCGCTGGTTCTGCGCCACTACCGGCGTCGATTTGCCCGTGCTGGACCCGGCCGCGGCTTTGCTGGCCGCCTTGCTGGCCATTCGCATCGGCACCTATCTGCTCGGTGTTTCGCTGGGCCGCGGGTCGCGCCTGAGCCGCTGGGAAAGCCGTCTGGCCATCGTGCTCTGGGTCTTCGTGGCGCTGCACATGCTGGGCTGGCTGGAGGCCTCCATCGGCGCGCTCGACAGCATCGCGCTGTCCGGCTCGGACAGGCACATCACGCTGTGGTCGGTGTTGCGTTCGCTGTTCACCGTGTCCGCCTTCGTGGTCGTCAGCGTCTGGATAGCGCGGCAGGTGGAGCGCCGCGTCCACGCGCTGACGGACCTCGCCCAGTCCACGCGCATCGGCATCGCGAAGTTTTCCTTCGCCACGCTCATCGGCTTCGGCGGCCTGCTCGGGCTGAGCGCTTCGGGTCTCGACCTCACCGCCCTCACCGTCTTCTCCGGTGCCATCGGTCTCGGCCTTGGCTTCGGCCTGCAAGCCATCGCGGCGAACTTCGTCAGCGGCTTCGTGCTGCTCATGGACAAGTCCATCAAGCCCGGGGACGTCATCAGCTTCACCGGCACGCTGGGCACGCACACCGAAGGCTTCGGCTGGGTGCAGGAACTGCGCGGACGCTACGTGGTCGTGCGCGACCGCGACGGCGTGGAAACCCTGGTACCCAACCAGAACCTCATCACCAACCAGGTCATCAACTGGAGCTACAGCGACAAGCGCGTGCGCCTGAAGCTGCCGGTGCGCGTCGCCTACGACTGCGACCCCGAACTCGCCATGTCCACCCTGCTCGAGGCGCCGCGCGGCATTGCCCGCATCCTCGAAGACCCCGCCCCGGTCACGCGTCTGATGGGCTTTCACGACTGGGGTTTCGAGCTGGAACTGCGGTTCTGGATCACGGACCCGCAGGACGGCGTGAACAACGTGCGCAGCGAAGTGAACCGCGCCATCTGGCGCCTGTTCAAGGAGCGCGGCTTGCGCATCCCGGTAGCCCAGCAGGAAATCCGTCTCGTCGACGCGGAAGGCCGCGTGCTCGGGCTGGGCGCGCTGCGCGGCGAACGGCCACCGCCGCCATGAGTACCGGCATCGAGGTCGCTCCCGGCCTCTGGGTGCCCGAAAGCGAACTCGAGCTGAACTTCATCCGCTCGCCGGGGCCGGGCGGGCAGAACGTAAACAAGGTCGCCAGCGCGCTTCAGCTGCGCTTCGCCGCCGCCACTACTTCGCTGCTGGATGAACCCAGCCGCCGCAGGCTCGCGGTGCTGGCGGGCCGCCGCCTGGCGCAAGACGGGTGGCTGGTGCTGACAGCGCACCGTCTGCGCACGCAGGAAGGCAACCGGCGCGACGCCTTCGAACGACTGGCAGAACTGATTACCGAAGCGCGCAAGGCACCCAAGCCGCGCAAGGCCACGCGCCCCACGCGGGCCT
>JBEGRA010000092.1:0-2731 GCA_041180705.1 Pseudomonadota bacterium
GACCACCCGCTCGCGCCGTTGGAAGAAGAATGCTTCCTCGTCCAGAGCCAGGGCATGGGCGAGTGGTTGAAGATGCAGTTGGCGGTCAGCCAAGGCGTGTGCGCAGCGGTCCGCGTGGAGTTGCCGGCCCGCTTCCTGTGGCGGGCCTATCGTGCCGTGCTGGGTGCGGCCGCCGTCCCGGCGCGGTCGCCGCTGGACAAGCAACCGCTCACCTGGCGGCTCATGGCGGTGCTTCCCGGGCTTTTGGCAGGTGGGCAGGAAGGCGACGCCTACGCCCCGCTGCGGCGGTTCCTGCAGGACCCAAGCCCGTTGCGCCGCTTGCAATTGGCGCAGCGCCTCGCGGACCTCTTCGACCAGTATCAGGTTCACCGCGGCGACTGGTTGGCGCACTGGGCGAACGGGGAAGACGTGGTGCTTTCCTGGGCGCCGGGTCTGGCCGGGTCGCCGGTTCCGCTGGACGCCGAAGACCTTTGGCAGCCAGCCCTGTGGAGGGACTTGCTCCAGGTATTGCCGCCCGAATCCGCGTCCTTGTCGCGGCCCTCCGTCCATGCGGCGTTTCTGCAGCAGTTGCTGCAGGCCGGGCCGGGCGCTGCTCGGCCGCACGGACTCCCGCGCCGGTTGGTGTTGTTCGGCACCACCCACGTGCCGCGTCAGTCGTTGGAAGCCGTGGCGGAACTCGCCAAGGTCAGCCAGGTCGTCATGGCCGTCCCGAACCCGTGCCGTCATTACTGGGCGGATCTCCTCCCGGATCGGGAAATGCTGCAAGCGCCATCCCGGCGGCACGCAGTGCGCCCGGGCATGCCGGAAGCCGGGGCTACGCTGGCGCAGTTGGCTCCGCATGGTCACCCGCTGTTGGCGGGCTGGGGGCGGCAGTCGCGCGACTTCATCCGCCTGCTCGACGAATACGACAGCGCCGCACAGAGTCGTGCGCGCTTTGACGATCGCCGCGTCGACCTCTTCGACGATACCGGCCTGGAGTCCAGCTGGCCGTTGCTGGCCCAAGTGCAGGCCCGCATCCGCGACCTGGTGCCCGTGGGTGAAAGTCCACCGCCGCCTCTCGCTGCCGCAGACCGCTCCGTGGTATTCCACATCGCCCACAACGCACAGCGCGAAGTGGAGGTCCTTCACGACCAGTTGCTGCGCTTGTTTGCAGAAGGGTTGCAGGGCACGAAGCTTGCCCCTCGCGACGTCGTGGTGATGATGCCCGACGTCGCCACGTTCGAGCCGGCCATCCGTTCGGTGTTCGGTCAGCACGAGCGCACCGACGACCCGCGTCGCATTCCCTACCGCGTGGCGGACCTCCGCGACCGGGGCCGCTCGCCCTTGCTGGTCGCCGTGGAGTGGCTGCTGGGCGCACGCGCTGAACGCTTCAACCAGTCCAGTTTGCGCGCCTTGCTCGAAGTGTCGGGGTGCAGGCCCGGTTCGGCTTGTCGGCCGGCGACATCCCGCTGGTGGCTCGGTGGCTCGAGGACGCCGGGGTGCGCTGGGGTCTGCATCAAGAGCAGCGCGCCGCCCTGGGCCTCGCTGAGGCAGGGGGGCAGAACACCTGGGAATTCGGTCTGCAGCGTCTCCTGCTGGGCTACGCCATCGGTGAAGGGCATCTGGAAGGCATCGAAGCCAGTGCGGAGGTCGGTGGTCTCGAGGCGGCCGTGCTGGGGCCCTTGGCGGATGTCTTCTCCGTCGTCGTGCAGTGGTGGGAGCAGGCGCAGGTCGACCGCACCCCGCGCGACTGGACGCTGGTCCTGCGTGCCCTCCTGCAGCAGTTGTTCAGCGCTGCTGCCGAAGCGGACCGTGTGCTGTTGCTGGCGCTCGACGAGGCCCTGTCCACCTGGCTCGAAGCGTGCGATGACGCCGGCTTCGTGGAGCCTGTAGACCTTGATGTCGTTCGCGAAGCGTGGCTGGAAACCGTCGACGACCCGGGCGTGGCGCGGCGTTTTCGCGCCGGTGGTGTCACCTTCTGTACCTTGCTGCCGCTGCGTGCCGTACCGTTTCGGGTCGTTTGCCTGCTGGGCATGAACGATGGCGACTATCCGCGTCGGGCGCTGCGGACGGACTTCGACCTCATGGCTCGCCCGCTCATGGCACGCCCTGGCGACCGATCCGGTCGCGATGACGATCGCCAGCTCATGCTGGACGCGCTGCTCTCCGCGCGTCACCAGTTGTATATCAGTTGGGCCGGGCGCAGCCCGCGCGACGACAGCGAGCAACCACCGTCGGTGCTGGTAGCGCAATTGCGCGATTACCTCGCCGCGGTGTGGGGAAGTGCGGCCGTCGACAACCGCACCACCGTGCACCCGCTGCAGCCGTTCAGCCGTCGTTATTTTCTGGCCAGCGAAGAGCCGGGTGGCAGTGCTGTCTTCACTTACGCTCGCGAGTGGCGCGCGGCTTACGGCGCGGAAGCCGCAATGGAAGACACTTCTGCAGCGGACTTGGAAACGGCATTGGAGGGCACTCCAGCGGAAGCCCCGGCCGTGCCGCCCACCGCGGAGGACCTCGCACGGTTTCTGCAGAACCCCGTGCGCGAGTATTTCCGGCACCGCCTTGGCGTTTCTTTCCCCCGGTTCGACGAAAGCCCGCCTGACGAAGAGCCGTTCGTGGTCGGCGGGCTGGACGGCTGGAGTCTCAACCAAGACGTACTTCGCGCCATCGAAACCCGCGCCAGCAGGGAGCCATTGTCGGTGGTGGCCGCGGCGGCAGGCGAATGGGTGGAGGAGGAGTTGGCGCGTCTGCA
>JBEGRA010000093.1:0-5870 GCA_041180705.1 Pseudomonadota bacterium
GCAAGTGCCGTTGCGGGGTCATGCCATCGAGGCAAGGCTTTATGCAGAAGCGCCGCTCAAGGGCTTTCTGCCTTCCACGGGCAAGCTGGTGCACCTGCGTTTTCCGGAAACCAGCGCCGCAGTTCGCGTGGACACGGGCGTCACCTGCGGTGACACCATCACGCCCTACTACGACCCGATGATCGCCAAGCTCATAGTGCACGGCGCCGATCGCGAAGAAGCCTTGGCGCGTCTGCGGGCCGCCTTGGCGAATTGCGAAATTGCTGGTCCCGAGACCAATGTGAACTTCCTGCGTCGGCTCGTGACCTGCGAGGACTTCACGGCGCCGTCTCTCGATACTCATCTCATCGCGCGCAACGAACAAGCCTTGTTGGCTGATGTCCCACTGCCACCGGACCTGCCGGGCTGGTTGGCGGCGGCGGAGTTTGCCGCGGAATGCGCCCAAGCGGAAGAACGGGCGGTTGCTGCCGGGGACCCGGGTTCACCTTGGGCCGTCGTGGATGGCTGGCGACCCACGGGGGCGGCGCGGCACTACCAGTTCCGTCATGGCGAAGCCGTGCTCACTACCGCCCTGCACACTGCGGCTCTTCCGGTCGGCGTAACCGTGGTGCGCGATGGAGCCAGGCGCCACGTCTTTCATGCGGGTGAGTCCGTAACGGTGGAGCACGTCGACCCGCTGGCCGAGGCACTGGCGGCTGCGGCGCGCAACGCGCAGGGCGGACATGCCGGATTGCGTGCCCCGATGCCGGGGCGCGTAGTCGCCCTGCTGGTGGCCGCTGGCGAAAAAGTGGTCGCTGGCGCGCCTCTGCTGGTGCTCGAAGCTATGAAGATGGAACACACGCTGACGGCACCGAAAGCCGGAACTGTCGTTGGGTTCCGGCACGCCGCTGGCGACCAAGTGCAAGACGGCGACGAACTGGTGGAGTTCGCCGCGGATTGAGGCGGAAACTGGGGAGCATTGCTGCAGTCCCCCAGCTTCAGCCAACCGGCAAGCTCTAGCGCAGGCCCGGCGCAGGCTGTGCCTGCAACGACTTGGCCACGCGTTCGTTGGCTTCCAGTACACGAAGCACGTTGCCTCCTGCCAACTTCATCAGGTCCGCGTCCGTCCAACCGCGGCGGATGAGTTCCGCAAACAGGTTCGGGTACATGGAAACGTCGGAGAGGCCTTCCGGCCAGGCATCGTTGCCGTCGAAGTCGCCGCCGAGGCCGACGTGGTCCACGCCGGCTACCTTGCGGATGTAGTCGATGTGGTCCGCTACCTTGCCGATGGACGGCACCGGAATCTTCACGGCGGCGAACTCGGCCTTCGCTGCGGCGCGCTCTTCATCCGTCTTCGCCTCGCGCATGGCGATGTTCATGCGCATCATGGCCGGCTGCATCACCTTGGCCACGTCGCAGTCCACGAAGCCGGACACGAACGTCACCATCACGACGCCACCGTTTGTCGGCAACTGTTTCAGGATTTCATCCGGAACATTGCGCGGCACACTGCATACGCCGCGGGCGCCGGCGTGCGAAAAGATGACTGGGCTTTGCGTCACTTTCAGGGCGGCGGCCATGGTCACCGGCGCCGTGTGGGCGAGGTCCACCACCATGCCGAGCCGGTTCATCTCGCGCACCACGTCTTCACCGAAAGCCGTCAGGCCGTTCACGTGCGGCGGCACCATGGCAGCGGCATCGGCCCAGTCGAGATGCACGTTGTGCGTTAGCGTCATGTAGCGCACGCCCAGGTCGTAGTAGGTGCGCAGCAACGGCAAGGAATTTTCGATGGCATGACCGCCTTCGATACCGAGCATGCCTGGAATCTTGCCCGCCTTGCGGGCCCGGCGAACATCGTCTGCGGTGCTCGCCAACGTGAAGACGTCCGCGTGGGTGCGGATGATTTCACGGGCGATGGCGATTTGTTCCAGTTCGGTACGGGCGAAGTGTCCGTCCTGCTGTTCACCCGGAACGTACACGCTCCAGAATTGAGCATGGACGCCACCTGCGCGGAGGCGCGGAATGTCAGTCTGGCCAGGCGCGCGGCCACGCAGGTCGTACTTCGACACCATGCCGTGCGCGGTCTTGTCGTCGCGGATGGCCCAAGGCAGATCGTTGTGTCCGTCGAACAAGGTGGCCTTGGCGAGCACGGCGCGCGCGTGGACGAGTGCCGGGTCTTCGGCTGCATTGCCGGCGGCGTGAGCCGAGCCGAGAGAGCAAGCAGTGGCCAGCAGCAGGGCAGGGGCCAGCAGGTGACGGGTAGTGCGCATCGGTGAACTCCGCGTAAATGTGCAGTGAGCGTACTCCAAGCGTGGACTTCGCGCGATGCCAACGCCGGGATGCGATACTGCGCCCCATGACTACTCGTACCGATTGCGAAGCGCTGGATGCGGGCGACGCCCTGGCACAGTGCCGCGCCGCGTTTGCATTGCCGACAGGCCGTCTCTATCTGGATGGCAATTCGCTCGGCCCCATGCCGCGTGCGGCCCGGGAGCGCGTGCAGGCGGTGCTGGACCGCGAATGGAGCCAGGACCTCATTGCCGGCTGGAATATCCACGGCTGGATGTCCCTGCCGGAGCGCTTGGGTGCTCGAATTGCGCCTCTCGTAGGTGCGGCTGCGAATGAAGTGATGGTGGCCGACACCACCACCGTGAACCTGTTCAAGCTGGTGGCGGGTTGGATGTCGTCGCCCGCCGTGCGCGCCTCCGGGCGACGCAAGGTGGTGACGGAACTTGGTAACTTCCCCACGGACCTGTACGTGTTGCAGGGCATCGGTGAACTGCTGGGGCCCGCTGTGGAAGTGGTGGCGGTACCCCGCGCACAGGTGCTGCAAGCGGTCGATGCCGATACGGCGTTGCTGGTGCTGACGCACGTGCACTACAAGACCGCGGACATGTACGATCTTCACTCCGTGACGGCGCAGGCGCACGCGGTGGGTGCTGCGGTGCTGTGGGATCTGTCGCACAGCGTGGGTGCGGTGCCGCTGGCCCTGGGTGAAGCCCGTGCGGACTTTGCCGTTGGCTGTACCTACAAGTACCTGAACGGTGGTCCGGGTTCACCGGCTTTCGTTTATGTGCGCGAAGATTTGCAGGCGCAGTTGCCGGCGATCATTGCGGGTTGGCTTGGCCATGCCGCGCCCTTCGAATTCGATGATGCCTATGCGCCTGCGCCGGGAGTCGGGCGACTGCGCGCTGGAACGCCGGGTATTCTCGGCATGGCGGCGCTCGACGGTGCGCTGGATGTCTTTGACGGCATTGGCCTGGCGCAAGTCCGTAGCAAGTCGCAGACCATGGCTGAACTGTTCATCGCGTTGGTGGAAGCGCGCTGCGCCGGCTTCGGCTTGCAACTCATCACGCCGCGCAGTCCGGCGGCGCGTGGCAGCCATGTGTCGTTCACGCACCCGGAAGGGTACGGCGTGATGCAGGCTCTCATCGCTCGCGGTGTCGTCGGGGACTTCCGTGCACCGGATGCCATTCGTTTCGGCTTCACGCCGTTGCACACCCGGTATGTGGATCTCTGGGATGCGGTCGAGCACCTGCACGCAGTACTCGCCGCCGAAGAATGGCGCCGCCCGGAATTCCAGGCGCGCCTTGCGGTGACCTGACGCCGACTGCTGTCTCGTGCAGGCGTGCTGCGCTGGTCTGATGCCGCTGCGGCTTACGCGCGCAACAGGAACATTCCCGACAGCACCATGGCACAGGCTTTGCCGTTCACGGGTTCGCGGAAGCTCACCCATTCCGGGCTATCAGGTTCGTCACGCAGGAAGAAACGACCATCACCGCTGGCTTCGAGCGGAATGGCACCATTCATCCAGAGCTTCCCCTGGCGGGCGCTGATGCGGGTGCTGCCCAACCATGGGTCTTCGGTTCGGTATTCCCCGGTGTATTGCTGCCAGGCGGTCGGCATCGTGAAATTGCGCGGGCCGGCATACGCATTTCCTGCGTACCAGTCGTCGCCCCAGGCAGCCTCGGCGACGGCGCCCTTGCCATCGTTTCCAACCCTTGTGAACACCAGCGGGAAATGGGCGAAGTCGGTGTGCGCAACGGTGAAGATTTCCGGCGCCAGCGGTTCCACCGCAATGCGCTCGGTGCCGCGCAGCAGGAACAGCCGCTCTCCTTGGGCCGCGAACTCCAGTACGCGGCCATCGTTCGCCGTGTAGCGACCGGCGTAGTCGGCAGCGGCCGGTACGCGCCATGCGGGGTCTGCCGCGGGTACCGGCGGCAAGGGCTTGCCCTCACGGCAGGCCCGCATGAGACGCAGTGCATATTCCGCCACGGGCCGCGGGCGATAGCCCTGCATGGCGTTGACGGAGGCGAAGACGCCGCAACCCGCGTCCAGGTCCACTTCGAGTGCCGAAGCGAATGAGGTCATGCCGCCGGTATGCCGCAGACGCGTGTGGCCATCGAGCAGGTCCACGGCGATGCCGTAGCCGTAGGCGGCCCCGGGACCGAAGTGTTCCGCGGCCTGATGACGGCCCATGAAGCCATCGAACCCTGCCGCCGAAACCACGCGCCCATTGGGGCCTTCACCCCGCCGGATGAGCATGGTGAGGTAGGCACCCATGTCACGTGCCGGGGCTGCCACACAGCCGGAAGCGGCCTTCATGGCCATGGGGACGCTCCTCGCCAGAGCCCCGTGGCGCGGATAGGGCCGGTCGTTCAGTCGCGCCTGATAGCTGGTGGCCATGCGGTCTGCTGCATCGAGCGTGATGACGGGCTCGGTGGCTGACATGCCCAGTGGTACCAGCAGGCGATTGCGGAAAGACTCGGCCACGCTGCCGCCGTCGAGGTGTGCGAGGAGCAGCCCGAGGGCCTCGTAGCCCATGTTGCAATAATGGAAAAAAGTGCCGGGAGCGGCCGTGGCGCGGTGTCGGAAGCTCGGGTCGGGCGGGAACAAGGCACCATCGGGCAAGGCGCCACCATGCGTCAGCAGATGGTGCGTGGTGATGGGCTTGGCATCGGGGGTGTTCGCATCGTCGAACCGCAGCCAGGGCAGGTAGTCCCGGATGGGACGATGGAAATCGAGCTTGCCTTCGTCCTGCAGTTGCACGAGGCACAAGCCCAGGAACGACTTGCTGATGGAACCGATGTGGAACAGCCGCTCCGGATTCAGGGGAATGCGCCGCTCCAGGTCTTCCATTCCGTAGGCGCAAACTCGCTGAATGCCGCTGGAATCCGCCAATACGAGGGTGAGGCCCGGGGCATTCATGTCCCGCAGGTATTGCTCGACGTAGCGGTCGAGCAGGACAAAAGCGGCAGCATATTTCCCGGCGTTGGCGGCACGCGTTTCCTGCAGCGGCAACGCCAGCGTGGAGGCTGCAACGCCAAGCTTGACGCCCAGCCCGAGCAATTCGCGACGGTTCATGCGGATACCCCCAGTGTTGCGTGTTTCCGTTCCTGCAGCATACGCGTCTGCCAACCTTCCGCTGCGCTTCGCTTTCGGTTATCCGCGCTTGCTTAAGCGGGTGACTGTCGGTAAATTTCCAAAATGGAAAATATAATTCAGTTCGCGGCACCGTTCGTGGTTTTCTTCGGGGATGCCAAAGACGCCACGTTTGCCAAGACCGGGCTGGGCTTGGCGCAGTGGCGCCCGGCCGATTGCATCGGTCAGGTGTCGTTGCCGGGTTGCGGCGTCGACGCCGGCATCCCCAAGTATTCACTGGCCGAGGCGAAGGCTGCTGGTGCCCGTAGTCTGGTCATCGGCTCTGCGGCTGTCGGTGGTCGGGTGCCCGACAACTGGGTGCCTGCACTTTGCGAGGCGGCGGCGCTCGGGCTGGATGTAGTCGCCGGGCTGCATGTCAGATTGGGGAGTTTGCCGGGCTTGGCGGCGGCGGCCGAGAGCGGTGGTACCCGTCTGGTCGACGTGCGCGTACCGCCGCCCGGCTTGCCCGT
>JBEGRA010000094.1:0-5366 GCA_041180705.1 Pseudomonadota bacterium
CGCAACGTGGCGCTGGAGCTTTCCGGCACGCACGCCGCATGGCTGCTGAACTCGCTGTGCCCGCTGGAGCTGACGCTCGAAGCCTTCCCGGTGCACACGGTCACCCGCACGCTGTTCAGCAAGGCGGAAATCGTACTGTGGCGCACTGGTGAAAACCGCTTCCAGCTGCTGCTGGGCCGTTCGTTCCGCGGCTACGTGGCCGGGCTGTTGGCGGAAGTGTCGCGGGAACTCGCGGCGGCCTGAGGGCTGCCGCCTGCCGCTAACCCACGCATTGCTTGCAGGCGGCTAACCCCGCCCGCTTCCCAGCACTGCGCCCACCGTCTCGTCGAAGTGCACGGTGAAAGCGGCAACCGCCGCCGCGGCATCGCCGGCACGAATGGCTTTCGCGGCCTGCAGGTGACTTTGCACGATGGCCTGCCGCCGCGTGGAATCATCCACGGTGTTCCAGGCTTTCGGTACCGCCAGCTGCATCAAGGGGCCGAACGCACGAAAAATCTGTAGATACAGCTGGTTGCCGCTCGCCTCGGCGATGGCTTCATGGAAGGCGATGTCATGCGCCGTAAGCGTTGCCAGATCAGCGGCGGCGATGATGCGTTCGGCCAGCGCGACGATGGCCTCAGCCTGCGCCTCGGTGCGATACCGCGCTGCCAATTCCACCGTACGCAGTTCAATGCTGCGCCGGACTTCCCACACTTCAGCCACCGTGATCTGCGCCGTGTACAAGGCGTGGTCGATGGTACTGGCGAGCAGTGAGGCATCCGCTGCGGCCACGCGCGGCTTGCGGCCGTTGAGCACCTCAATGCGTTTCAAGGCCGCAAGTGAACGAAACGCCTCGCGCATGACCGCGCGACTGACGCCGAGCTGCGCCGCGAAATGCGCCTCGCCGGGCAGGGTGTCGCCCACGCGCAGCTTTTCCGCATGAATATGCGCGTTCACCGCTTCCATGGCGCGCTGCACCAGCGAAGCGCCACCGACTTCCTTCGGTGCAGGGCTCATGCCACCGCCCCGCAACTGCGCACGCTCGATGGCGGCAGCCCGTAGCGACGGCTGAAGGCGCGGCTGAAAGCGGCATTGTTCAGATAGCCATTGCGATAGCCGACGCTGGACACCGGCAGGTCCGTGGTGAGCAACATGCGGCGCGCCTCTTCGAGACGCTTGGTGGCAAGAGCCTCACCGATGGAGCAGTGGAACAATTCACGGAAAGCACTGGTGAGTTTGGCGCGGTTCAAGCCGCAGGCGCGGGCAATGGCCTGCAAGGTGAGCGGCTGCCCCCAATGCTCGTCGATCATCCGTCGTGCCGCGAGCACGCGTTGGGTATCGGCGGACGACAGCGTACCGCGCGCACTCATGGCCAGCAGATCACCTGCATTTTCGTACCGGATGGTCTCGCACAGCAATTCGATGCTCTTGGCGAGACGGTAGACCTTGCAGCCTTCGACGGAAGCTTGGCAGTCGCGCAGAGCCACGGCAATGGCCAGCAAGGGCGATGGCAGGTGATACAGCTCGGGGGTAGCCGTGGGCAAACGCTCACCACCGACACGACGATAGGCGGCACGTTCGATGATGAGCAGCAACCGGGAAGCGCCCGGTTCGAGCGGAATGAAGGATGGCACGCCGTCCACGAGGCTCAAACAGGGCTGCTGGCCGGGAGTGCCCCAAGTCATCGTCACGGTCATAGGGTCGGGAGGCAACGAAAAGCCGTCGGGCGGCAGACTGCCCAGCACCATCGTCATTTCCGGAGACACTTCGACGTATGCCGCCGGGGCAGCCGAAGTGACCGTTTGCGCAGCGTCCATTCAGGCTCCCGCCCTTGCAATCATGGAGCTAGATGATAGACCTATCTGATAGCTACGACAAGACCTATCAGACAGGTTGGGTTCCGCGGGCGGCTCGCAGGAAACCCAAAAAGGCCACCGCGCTCGTCGCCGCACTGACGATCGCCAGAGCCGACGGCAATTGCGCGCTTCCACCCAACCATCCGCTCACGATGCTGACGAAGGTGGGTGCTATGCCGAACCCGATGAGGCCACCCACCACCACGAATGCCGACAGACAGACACCGCGCAACTCGTTCGGCAGGCGCACCGCAATGGCGGTGGCCGTCACCAAACCGGTAACAGCCCCGCAGGTGAGGAACAGCCCCAGCAGCCAGGCGAAAGCCACGGTGTTCGGCATGAGCGGATAGAACGCTGCCGGTACCGACAAGCCGGCAGCCACCACCGCTCCACCCAGGAGTCCTCCCGGCAACCGACGCAGCTGCCCGAGGTCTGCGGCGAAAGCCCCGATGACGGAGCCCACCAAACCCGCAACGAGAATGACCAGCCCGCTCCAGGCGGCGAACTGTTCCGGCGTTTGTCCGAACCGGCGGCTGATGACCGGCGCCATCCAGATGCCGGCCGAGGTGTCCGCCATCACCACCGTGACCTGTCCGATGAACAAAGGCAGCAACAATCCGCGACGCGCCCACAACGCCGCCACCGTATCGCCGAGCGGCATGCCATTGCGGCTGGCCACTTCGCGGCGCGGGGGCTCCCGCAGCAGCGCAAGCACCACGACCACCACCAGGCCAAAACCGGCGAAGTCGAAGTGGATGGCGCGCCAGGCTCCCGCACCGTGCCAACGCAACAAAACTCCCGCCAGCCCGAAAGCCGCCGCGGCTCCCACCATGTTGCCCAGCGACAAACCGAGCAAGGCGCGCCCCCGGCGCTCGGGCGCCGCAAGATCTGCCACCACGGAAATCGCCACGGGCAACGCGCATGTCGCCCCGGTGCCCGCCAGCATGCGCGAGAAAAACAGCGGCCAGAAACCGGGCACCAGACCGGTCAGCGTCGTCCCGAGTACGCTCACTGCCAGCAGCCCCGCCAGCAGACGAATGCGATTCACCCGGTCGACCAACTGACCCACCGGCAACGACAGCAACGCCACCGGAATGGAGGCGGCAAGCCCCTGCACCAGCGACAACTGGACGTCGCTCAGGTGCAGATCGTGAGCGACCAACTCCTGCAGCGGACTGAAGAGGGTTCGCGAACCGGTGCAATACGCGACCGCCAAGGCCAAGGCGATCAGCGCACCCATCAGCGTGGGCCTTCCGGCGCATGGCAGAAACGAGCGAGCGCCGCAGCCAGATCGCGACGTGCACGGCGCGCCAGGTCCGTCACGGGAACCAGATCGAAGCCGTGGACCGCACCCGGATAGACCTGCAATTCCGTAGGGACACCGGCACGCAGCAGACGCCGCGCATATTCCATGTCTTCTTCAAGGAACAGATCGAGAGCACCGGTGGATATGAACGTCGGGGGCAATCCGGCCAACTCGCGCGCCCGCGCCGGTGCGGCATAAGCAGCCACGCCCTCGCCACCCGGCTCAGCACCCAGCAGCGAACTCCAGCCGAAATGGTTGTTGTCCGCCGTCCATACATACTCGCCGGTGTACGGATGCGGGTCCGCCGCTACGCAAGTGCGGTCATCCAGCATCGGGTACACGAGCAACTGGAAGGCCAGCTGCCGCTCGCCGCGGTCACGCGCCAGCAGCGCAACGGCCGCAGCCAGTCCACCGCCAGCACTTTTCCCCATGATGCCGATGCGAGTCGTATCCACGCGCAGCGGCGCCGCTTCCCGGAACAACCACTCCAGCGCCGTATAGCAATCACACAATGGCGCGGGGAAGGGATGCTCCGGCGCCAGACGATAGTCCACCGAGAACAGCGCGCAACCCACCTCCGCCACCAATGCCCGATGGACAGGCTCCATGGCCGCGGCGGCACCCGCCACATAGCCACCGCCATGAATGTGGAACACGCAAGGCAGGTCCGCGGTGACGTTCGCGGGACGGTAGTAGCGCACGAACAAGGGAGAACCGTGTACAGAGCCCGGCACCCACAGTTCTTCGACTGAAACGTCTGCCGCCCCACCACCGAAGTCGAAGGGCAAGGGCACCACGGAACCTGCGCGCACGTCAGCGAGCGTAGCGGCGTTCACCGGCACGCGCGGCATGGCCTCGAGCATGGCTCCGAGTACCGGGTCCACCAGATGACGGCTGCGCGAGGTGGTCACAGGCTGAAAATCTTGCCGGGGTTGAGCAGGTTCTGCGGGTCCAGCGCACGCTTGACGGTACGCATGAGGTCCACGCTTTCCCCGAGTTCCTCCACCAGCCAGGCCTGCTTGCCCAGCCCGATGCCATGTTCGCCGGTGCATGTGCCATCCATGCGCAGCGCACGTTCGATCATGCGGTCGTTCAAGCGCTCCGCCTCCGCAAATTCTTCCGGGCGCTCCGGGTCCAACACGAAGATGACATGGAAGTTGCCATCGCCCACATGGCCCACGATGGGCGTCGGCATGCTCGCCTGATCGAGGTCGGCGCGGGTTTCCGCTATGCATTCCGCCAAACGACTGATGGGCACACAGACATCCGTAGGCCAACCGACGGAGCCTGGGCGCAGCGCCAGCGCCGCATAGTAAGCCTCATGCCGTGCCTTCCACAGCCGGGTCCGTTCTTCCGGCAGGTTCGACCAACGGAAATCGCCGCCACCATTATTGCGCGCAATCTCGCTGACGGTCGCTACCTGTTCGTCCACCTGCGTCGCGGTGCCATGGAATTCGAAGAAGAGCGTGCTCAGTTCCGGATGGTCCAGCTTTGCCCAGCGGTTCACTGCGCGCATCTGCACGGCATCGAGCAACTCGACGCGCGCCAACGGCACACCGGCGTGGATGGATTCCACGACCGTGTCCACGGCACCGCCAAGCGTGGCGAAGCTGCATACCGCGGAAAGGATGGACGGCGGCAGCGGGTGCAGCCGCAGTGTCACTTCGGTAATGATGCCGAGCGTGCCCTCGGAGCCGACGAACAGCCGCGTGAGGTCGTAGCCTGCGGAGGATTTGCGTGCACGCCTGCTCGTGCGAACGATGCGACCGTCCGACGTCACCACGCGCAAACCCAGCACCGCTTCGCGCATGGTGCCGTAACGCACTGCGTTCGTGCCGCTCGCCCGCGTGGAAGCCATGCCGCCGATCGTGGCATTCGCCCCCGGGTCGATGGGGAAGAAGAGACCGGTATCGCGCAGATGCCGGTTCAATTCCTCGCGGCGAACGCCGGCTTCGACGGTGCAGTCGAAGTCCGCCTCGTTCACGGCGACGATGCGGTCCATCTGCGACAAGTCGAGGCTGAGGCCGCCATGAATCGGTGAGGTGTTGCCTTCAATCGAGGTGCCGGCACCGAACGCGATGACCGGCACCTGGACGCCGGCGCAAAGCCGCACCACGGCCGCCACTTCCTCGGTGGTTTTCGCGAAGGCCACGAGGTCCGGCAAGTGGCCGCCGAAGTGCGTTTCGCTCGCTCCATGCTGCCGGCGCATCGCTTCGCCGAGATGC
>JBEGRA010000095.1:0-2848 GCA_041180705.1 Pseudomonadota bacterium
CGTGGCGGAATAAGCGCTGCCGATGAGGTCGAGGATGGTGCCCGCGACACGCCCGGCCGAGGTTTCATCCAGCGAGCCCTGGTATTCCCGCCAGAAGTTCCGCAGGAAGCCGGACAGCAACCCGCTGAGGCCCTGCTGCCCCGACATGGGCACGGCCACCAGGCATTCGGGCGCGGCCAGATGCCGGCGCAACGTGGTTTCGGGGATGCCCAGCACGAACATGTGGTTCGGGCCCTCGAACTGCATCTCGTAGGAGCGCGAGTTGTCGCACAGGGTGAAGTCGCCGGCGTTGAGCAGCGCTTCGCGACCGTCCTGGCGGTTCATGCTGCGGCCATCGAGCTGCAGATGCAGGAAGAACATGGGGGCGCGGGTGCGCGACACGTGGGCCCGGGAATGCCGTACCCACTGCGCTTCCGAATAGGCTTCGGCGACGGTGAGTTCGCCGAGACGGCCGCGCGTGAGGGAGCCGTTGAAGCTGCGGATGTCTACCGGGTCCGAGACGAGCGGCGAGAAGCAATCGCTCGCCATGTCGTTCCAGAACTGCAACTTCGCGCGCGGATCGAGCCCCGCGGTGGAATAGGACTGCAACAGTGCCATCGTCAACCCCTCCCGAACCGATGGTCTGAAGCCACCGTGTTTTTAGTTGTACTCCATAATCATATCCGCCGCCAGCAAATTTTCACGTCTGTTACGTTGCGCTGCAAAAGACTACGTTTGCCGTGGAATGCCGCTGCATCGCGGAAATATCGGCAGGCACGGCCGTGCACCGGATTGCACTGAGGGTCGAGTAGCCCAAGCCATTGCGCGCCACTCTAGGCAGCACTGGGGAGGGCGTGTGGCAGGCAGCAAGGCAAGGCAGGCGAAAGCGCCGCAGGGCGAAACGCACCCGCTGACGGGCTACGCCGGCATCATGCTGCGGCGCGCTTCGCTGGCCGTTTACGGCGCCTTCATGGCGGAAGTGGGCAGCCTCGGCGTGAAGCCCGCCGAATACGCGGCACTGCTGGTCATTCAGGCCAACCCGGGTGCACGCTCCGCGGACATTGCCGCCCTGCTCGGTATCGAGAAAGCGAACTTCACTGTCTTCCTGCGGCGTCTCGAGCGGCGGGGTTGGGTGAAGCGTCAGCCTTCGGCAACGGACCGGCGCGCGCATGCCTTGCATCTGACGGCAGAGGCCGGCACTTTGCTGGTCGCCGCGGTGGAAAAACGCTCGCGGCTTGAAGCCGGGTTGGTGGCGCGACTGGGCGCGGTGGACTACGCGCGCCTCGTGGAACTGCTGCAGGCACTCGTCGAACCCGCAGCGGCCCCCGCAGTGGGCGCCGCCACGCGTTCACGCACGGCTCAGGCGGGCTTTCCGCCCAGGTCCTGATCGCGCAGGTTGAACAAGCGCTTCTTGTCGTCGTCCGACATTTGCTGGTTGAAGTTCGCGAGATCCGCGCCCACGGCCGCACCGCGCTGCACACCGGGCCGCGCACCCACTGCCTCGAACCAGCGCTTCACGTTCGGGTGGTCGTCGAGGTTCTGGCCTTGCCAGTCCCAGCGCACCACCCACGGCCAGGCAGCCATGTCGGCGATGGAATAGTCACCCGCCAGATATTCGTGGCGGGCCAGTTGCTGGTCCATCACGGTGTACAGCCGCTTCACTTCGGTCTTGAAGCGGTGCATGGGGTACTCGAGGCGCTCGGGGTAGTAGCGCAGGAAGTGGTGCGCCTGGCCCGCATTGGGCCCAAGGCCCGCCACCTGCCAGTACACCCACTGCAGCACCGCGTACTTGCCGTGCACATCCTGCGGGAGGAACTGGCCGGATTTTTCGCCCAGGTACTGCAGGATGGCTCCCGACTCGAACAACACCAACGGGCGGCCCGGCGCGTCGTGGTCGACGATGGCGGGCATCTTGCCGTTCGGATTGATGGACAGGTATTCCGGCGTGCTCTGGTCGCCCTTGTTGATGTTCACCGGGATGACCCGATAGGGCAGCCCGCATTCCTCGAGCATGATGGAAATCTTCTTGCCGTTGCCGGTGGGCCAGAAGTAAAGGTCGATCATGGCGGGGTCCTTGCAGGGGCTAAAAGGCGAGCGGAACACAGTCTGCCACTGCCGATTGCAGTGAATCGTCCCGTGGCGCAAGCGCTATCGACTGCCAGTGCGCCGTGCACCAAGGCAACAGTGCCAGAATTCCAGCGTAACGTAAGGGCTCGAAATCGCGTTGCGCTCTTACGATATCATTTGTTACGGTAATGATAAGCTACCGCTTGCTGACCCTGCCGCGGCCCTGCGAGGAGCAAAGCCCGTGAATCCCATCCATCGACGCGACTTCCTGACCGGCATGGCCGTGGCTGCCGTGGCCCCACTCGCCGCGGAGGCTACCCCCACTGGTGCAACCGAAGGCACGCCGGCGCTGTTCGTCCTGGCGGACCCGCGTCGCGTGGCCGCTCGGCGTTTCGCCGACGAGCAGGCCGCGAACGGTGCCCGCACCACGCCCTGGCAGGAAGACCCTTACCGCTGGTGGCACGAAGGGGTGGCACCGGCGCTGGCGGAACTGCCCGGCGGGCAGCGGGTGTGCATCGACGGCTGCACCACCTGGGCCGACTATCTCGTGCTGGTGGGCGAAGCCACGCGTGCCGGCTTCCGCGCCGTGGTGGCGCCGCACGGCAAGCGTGCGCGTCGTGAAAACCGCGCCGCCACCCTGTTCACCTGGCGTCTCGTTGCCATGGCCTGAGGCCCGCACGGCTGCCTGGCTTCTCCGTATTCATTTTCCAAGGACACCCTCATGTCGACCGCCAACCCCTCGCAAGGCTGGAACCTCCAGCATGCCGACAAGCTTTTCATCGATGGCCAGTGGCGCGCGCCG
>JBEGRA010000096.1:0-6004 GCA_041180705.1 Pseudomonadota bacterium
CCCATCGTGATGAGCACGCCGGCCGGAACGCCGCTGGAAGCCCAGAACGCATCTTTCCAGTCGAGCGTGCGGTGGAGTTCGCCGGTGCCGGGTTCGCCTTTGGGCGGATGGAGGACATCACCGGGCCGGGCAACGCCCAGATCATGGTCTTCGCCGATCATCGCTGCACTTCCCCTGCTGGTGTTCTCCCGATGCTACCGGAAGACACCCGCCCAGTAACAGCCCGCGGGCGACAGCCATCTCCACCAGGGCGATCAACGCGCCTTCACGCCGAAGCTCGCGGCGTAACCGGCATTGAAGGCAGAGATCAGCTTGTCGAACAAAGTTTCAGGGGTCCGTCGTTCGTCGGCAATCCACTGCTCCATGGGGTGCGCGGCGATGGCAATCTCCCGCTGCCCAGCATCGATGGCCGCCAGCACACGCTGTGCGAAGTCATCGGGGTCGAGACCCGTATCGATAGCCGCGTCGCTTTCCCCGCGTTGGGAGCCGTCGGCCGTCACGGCATTGCGCGACACCTCGGTACGCACCGACCCCGGCGTGACGACGAACACGCCGATACCGGCTTGGTTGAGTTCGATGCGCAAAGCGTCGGCGTAGCCGATCAAGCCGTGCTTGGCCGCCGAATACGCGGAACGCAGCGGCGAGCCGATCTTGCCGGCAAGACTGGACATCATCACCAGCTGGCCGCCACCACGGTCCGCCATGCGGCGCAGCAGGGCCTGCGTGAGGGCGATGGGCCCGAGCAGGTCGACCTCGATCATGCGCTGGTAGACCGCGAAGTCCGTGTCGATGGCCAGCGAACGCTGTGAAATGCCGGCGTTGTTCACCAGCACATCCACGCCCCCGGACCACTCCCAAGCCCGGTCGGCGGCGGCGGCGGCGGCGGCGAAATCCGCCGCCTCGAAGGGCAAGAGCAGCGATGGCGTAGCGCACTGCCCAGCCACGGCCGCCAGTGCCGCTTCGTTGCGGCCGGAAAGAATGACCTGATAGCCCCGCCCCGAATAGGCACGCGCCAAGGCGGCGCCGATCCCCGAAGATGCACCGGTAATCCAGACAGTCTTCATGGCAGTGGTCATGCGGGGCCTCGCAGAAATGAAGCGCGGGCGATGAGCGCCGCGGTTCCAACGATGTTACCCAATCCGGGCCGTCGACGACTAAAATGGAACTACGTCAGGCCTCCACGTCGGCCGACTCTTGTTCCGTCTCGGAAGACCTTCATGCTCCGCAATCTGCTGAACACCCGACTAAAGTCCTGCCTGCTCGCCGTGGTGCTCTGTTTCACCTTGACACCATCGGCTGGCGCCGCGGACCTAAAGGCTGTTGAGGCTCCTGAAGCTCCGGCAGCTGCAGCCAAGGCCGCACCCACGCAGGTACAGGTGGGTGCCTACGTACTGCGTATCGCGAATGTCTCCCAGAAAGACGGCACCTTTGATGTCGACCTGTGGCTGTGGTTCCGCTGGAAGGGCGACGGCGTTGCCCCCTACAAGACCTTCGAAATTGCCAATGGCGTCATCAGCAACCGCACGGAAACGGAAGTACTCGACGACGAAGGCTTTCACTACACGACGGTACGGGCACAAGCCACGGTATTCCACGACTACGACGTCAAGCGCTTCCCGCTGGACGACCACCGCCTGACGGTCGAAGTGGAAGACTCGACTTACGACAGTTCCACACTGCAGTACGTGGCGGACGAAGGAACCGCGCTGGACCCGGGGCTCAACGTGCCAGGCTGGGCCGTGAAACTGGCCGCTGCAAAGGTGCAGGAACACCACTACCCCACCAGTTACGGCATGCGCTCTTCGGGCACCGCCTCCGCGGTCTACTCGCGCTACATCATCCCGGTGGAACTCGCCCGCACCGGCAACGCCGTGCTGTTCAAGGAGTTCTGGATCTCCCTGCTGTCCGTCACGCTCGGCCTGCTCGCGCTGCTCGTGAAGTCCGACGACCTCGACGCCCGTTTTGGTCTAGGCGTCGGCTCCATATTCGCGGCCAGCGCCAATGCCTTCGTGCTCAGCGACGCGCTGCCGAAGACCACCACTGTCACGCTCGCGGAGCAGATCAACTTTCTGGCCGTGGGCGCCATCTTCCTCAGCGTGTTCGTCAGCATCTGGTCGCTGCGCCTGCGCTATGCCGGCCGCGAAGAAGCTTCGCTGAAACTGGACCGACAGGCGCTGGTGGTGCTGGCCGTCGCGTATCTCGCGGCGAACGCCGGGCTGCTGTGGCTGTAAGCGAAAGTGGCGGAGAGGGTGGGATTGTGCGGCCCCAAGGCCGCATCCCTCGCTTCGCTCGGGACCGATGCGCCCTGCGGCGCATCGTCCAACCCGTCAGCTGAAGCTGCCGGGTTGTCGAACCCGACATGTTCATGACCGTGGGTTCGAACCCCACCCAATAGGCGTAAACGAAAAAGCCCGCGGTTCGCTGTGCGAACCCGGGCTTTGAATGAGGTGGCGGAGAGGGTGGGATTCGAACCCACGGTGGGCGTAAACCCACGCCTGATTTCGAGTCAGGTACATTCGACCACTCTGCCACCTCTCCGCCGAGTGGCCCCGCCTCGCGACGGGGAACAGGTATTCTAGCACTGTCTGTCCGGGCCGGAGAACCCCTGTTTGGCGCCATTGGCACCGCCACCGCTAGCTCCTTGGCGCACCCTGCTTCGACGGGGCGCGCTGCTCGGCTTGGCGCTGCTGTCCACGGTGTTGCTTGGCACCTGCAGCACCACGCCCCCCGTGCTGGACCAGATCCTGGCGCAGGGTGAGCTACGCGTGGCCACGCGCAACAGTCCCACCGCCTACTGGCAAGGCGTCAACGGTCAGGATGGACCGGAATACGCCCTCGCCCGTCGCTTCGCCGATTCGCTCGGCGTGAAGCTCACGCTGACCGTCCTCGACACGCCGGAAAAACTGGCGGACGAGGTGCGCAGCAACCGCTCGCATCTCGCGGCGGCGGGCCTGGCCATCACGCCACGCATCTCGTCGGATCTCGTCTGGGGCCCGGCGTACACGGAGGCACGCCAATACGTCATCACCCGGCCGGGAACCAAGCTGCCCCGCAGCCCGGCAGCGCTCAAGAAACTGCGTGTCGAGGTCGTGGCGGGCAGCGCACAGGTGACCGGCCTGCGTCAGGCCAGCGGTGCCACCACACCGCGCTGGCTGAAGCCCCTGCCCTGGTTCAAGCCACTGCCATGGAAAGAAACGCCCGGCGTCTACGTGCTCGACCTGCTGGACCGCGTCTCCAGCGGCACGCTGGATGCCACCGTGGCCAACGAACACGAATACCGGTTGGCGCGCAACTTCCACCCGGAACTGGCCATCGCCTTCGAACTACGCGAACGCGCTCGGCTGGCCTGGCTGCTGCCCCGGCGCGAGACCGCCTTGGTGGCACGCGTGCAGCAGTTTTTCAGCGCCGTGCAGCCCAATCTGGAAGGTTGGCTGGCCCCGCATTACGCAGATCCTGAACGCCTCGACTATGTAGGCGCACGCAACTTCACGCGCCACGTGCACGAGCGGCTGCCACAGGTGCGGGCGCATTTTCAGGAAGCGGGTGCACAACATGGCCTGGACTGGCGACTACTGGCCGCCATCGGCTACCAGGAAAGCAAATGGGACGAGGCCGCGGTGTCCAAGACCGGCGTGCGCGGACTGATGATGCTCCAGGAGGACACGGCGGCGCGAATGGGCGTGAAAGACCGTGGTGACGCGCGCCAGAGCATTCACGGCGGCGCAAGATACTTCCGCGAAGTACGCGAGATGGTGCCCCAACGCATAGCGGAGCCGGACCGCACCTGGCTGGCGCTGGCGGCTTACAACATCGGCTTCGGGCACTTGGAAGACGCGCGCATTCTGGCGGACCAGCAGGGCCGTAATCCGGACCGCTGGCAGGACGTACGGGCCGTGCTACCGCAATTGACGCAGGAGCATTGGTTCCTGAAAACGAAGCACGGCTATGCCCGCGGCTACGAAACCGTGCGGTTCGTGGACAACGTCCGCGCCTATCTCGACATACTCGAATGGGTAGCGCCGGACCCGGAAGCCGTGGCGGCCAACGAACCGAAGGCACCCGCGGCGACCAAGGGCGCCATCAAGCGGCAGAAACACCGCGCAACCACCAGCAAGGCGCGTTAGCCACCGCGCTTCGCGGCGAAGAATTCCTTGAGCACGGCACTGCACTCGGCGGCCAATACGCCGCCGATGAAGTCAATACGGTGGTTCTGCCCCGGCATCTGCAGCAGATTCATGCGACTGCCCACAGCGCCGACACGCGGGTCCCAGGTACCGAACACCACGCGTTCCACGCGCGCATGGAGCATGGCAGCCGCACACATCGCGCACGGCTCCAGCGTCACATAAAGCGTGGTGCCCCCCAGACGGTAGTCCGCCAACTGCGCGGCCGCCGCGCGCATGACCAGCACTTCGGCGTGCGCCGTCGGGTCATGTCGCGTAATGGGCGCATTGCCCGCCGCGGCCAGCAGTTCTCCGCCGCGCACCAGTACGGCTCCGACCGGCACTTCCCCTGCAGCCGCGGCCTGCCTCGCAGCGGACAGCGCATGCCGCATCCAACGTTCATCCGGTGTATCGGTCGGCACCATCAGTGGTGCTTCACCCGTCGTGTCGCCCGGCAAGTTTTTCATCGTCTCCATACGCCATTGTCGCCGTTCCACGGGCGATAGGGAGCAGCTATCGAATACATGGGAACAATCGATTAGTCATTTTCGATAGATGAATTCATCATTCATCCATCGAGACGGCACAGCCGATTCGAACTACCACCCCCAAGACTCAGGAGCGCAGACCATGTCCCTCATCAACACCACCGTGAAGCCGTTCAAGGCCACCGCCTACCAGGCCGGCAAGTTCGTCCCCGTCACCGACGCCGACCTGAAGGGCAAGTGGTCCGTCGTGTTCTTCTACCCCGCCGACTTCACCTTCGTCTGCCCGACGGAGCTCGGCGACCTGGCCGACCACTACGACACCTTCAAGTCGCTCGGCGTGGAAATCTACGGCGTCAGCACCGACACGCACTTCACCCACAAGGCGTGGCACGACACCTCGGACACCATCCGCAAGGTGAACTATCCGCTCGTCGGCGACCCGACCGGCACCCTCACCCGCAACTTCGGCGTGATGATCGAGGAAGAAGGTCTGGCGCTCCGTGGCACGTTCGTCATCAACCCCGAAGGCCAGATCAAGCTCTGCGAAGTGCATGACAACGGCATCGGCCGTGATGCCAAGGAACTCCTGCGCAAGGTGCAGGCCGCCCAGTACGTCGCCAACAACCCGGGCCAGGTGTGCCCGGCGAAGTGGACCCCGGGCGCTGCCACGCTGGCTCCCTCGCTGGACCTCGTCGGCAAGATCTAAGACCACTACACGACCGAAAGGGCCCATCCAGCGTGGATGGGCCCGCTTCCAGATACGTGAGACTACTGCCATGCTCGACGAGAACCTGAAGACGCAGTTGCAGGCCTACCTCGGCCGCTTGACCAGCCCCGTCGAACTGGTGGCCTCGCTCGCCCCCACGGCCGGCAGCGACAACACCGACAGCGTCGCCAAGTCCGCCGAGATGCAGGCGCTGCTGGCGGACATCGCCAGCCTCTCGCCATTGGTCTCCGTCCGGTTCGACGGCGCGGCTGAACGCCGGCCTTCCTTCACGGTTGGTGCACCCGGCCAGGCCGCGCGCATCACTTTCGCCGGCCTCCCCATGGGCCACGAGTTCACCTCGCTGGTGCTCGCGCTGCTGCAGGCCGGTGGCTACCCGCCCAAGGTCTCCGCGGAGACCATCGAACAGGTACGCGCGCTTGACGCCGACCTAGTGTTTGAAACCTACATATCGCTTTCCTGCCACAACTGCCCTGACGTGGTGCAGGCGCTGAACCTGATGGCGGTACTGAACCCGCGCGTGCGCAGCACCATGATCGACGGCGCCTTGTTCCAGGCCGAAGTCACCGAACGCAAAGTCATGGCGGTGCCCACCGTGCTGCTGAACGGCCAGCCCTTCGGTCAGGGCC